>DQLG01000851.1 GCA_015660315.1 Candidatus Latescibacterota bacterium | reverse complement strand
GGCCGACTCTACGCGCCCGAGGTCAACGGCCGCTTCACGATTATCGCCCCCGGCGACAAATCAGCCGAGACCATAGACAGCGATGTAATCCCCATGCCCGAAGGACGCGCGGCCGAAATTTACGGTGCACCCGCCGTCGCCTATGGTCGTGTGTATATCTCGACCGAAGCCGGCATTTTCGCCCTCGGCAACAAAAAAGCCAAATTCAAGGTTAAAAAGAGCACGAGCGATTACCCGCGCAGCAAAGCCTCTAAGAATGCCGCGGCGACGCACTTACAAATTATCCCCGGCGAGATCCTCACCCAGCCCGGCGGCGAGGTCGAATTCAGTGTTCGGGCATTCGACGCGCAGGGCCAGCTCATCGGTCCCGTCGACGCCGAGTGGTCACTCGCCGGCCCCGTCGGCAAACTCAACGGCAACAAGCTCACCCTATCTGATAAACAGGGCGGAGGCAAACTCACTGCCACCTTCGGCGAACTAACCGCCGAGGCTCGCATCACCGTATTGCCACCAACACAATACAGCGAGGATTTTGAAGGTTTTGCCGCCGATAAGTCACCGACCTGGGTCGGCACTGGCAGCAAGTTCAAAATCCGCGCGCTCGAAGACGGCAACAAAGTCCTCGTCAAAGCACCCGCTGCCCGCGGCCTACACCGCGCCAACACCTACCTCGGCACGCCCAACATGACCGGTTACACCATCCAGGCCGATCTGCTAGGCAACAAAAAACGCCGCGCGGTGCCCGATATGGGCCTTATCGCCAATCGCTACACGCTCGATATGATGGGTTATCACCAACAATTGCAGATCCGCACCTGGGCCGCCGAGTTGCGCATGGCCAAGACTGTGCCCTTCACCTGGGAAACGGGCACCTGGTACACTATGAAGATGGAAGTGCAAATCGAAGGCGATAAAGCCATCGTCCGCGGTAAAGTCTGGCCGCGCGACGAAGCAGAACCCACCGAGTGGAGCATCGAAGCCGAAGACCCCTTGCCCAACCGAACGGGCAGCCCGGGACTCTACGGCTATTCTCCCGCCGAAATCTACTATGACAACCTGAAGGTCTGGTAATGAAAAAAAAAATATGTAGCGTCGGCCTGGCCGTCGGTCTGCTCACCGCACTGAGCTTACCTGTCCACGCCGAAACCAACATGTGGGGCGGCTCGCCGTCGCGCAACCAGGTCTCTGCGGAAAAGAACTTGCCCACAAGCTGGGATGCCGAAACCGGCGCCAACATTAAATGGCAGGTCCCACTCGGCTCGCAAACCTATGGAGGCCCGCTGGTCGTCGGCAATAAAATTTTCGTCGGCACCAACAACCAATCCGAGCGCAATCCCAAACACCAGGGCGACCACGGCGTGGTGATGGCCCTTAACCTGTCCGACGGCGCCTTGCTCTGGCAAATCGCGCATCCCAAGCTGCCCGCCGGCCGTGTCAACGACTGGCCGCAACAAGGCGTCTGCTCTACGCCCTATGTCGAAGACGATCGCCTCTATTATATCTCCAACCGTGCCGAAGTCGTCTGTTTGGACACCGAAGGTTTTCTCGACGGCGAAAACGACGGCCCTATAACGGGCGAGACCGACAGCGAAAAGATCGACGGCGACCTGATCTGGAAATACGACATGATCGCCGAGCTCGATGTCTTCCCGCACAACCTCGCCACCAGCTCGCCATTGGGCGTCGATGGATTACTTTTCGCGCTGACTAGCAATGGCGTCGACGAAGGCCACGTGCATGTCCCTGCGCCTTTTGCCCCAAGCTTCGTCGCCTTCGACCTCGCTTCTGGCGAACTCGTCTGGGACAGCGCCCTACCCGGCGACCATATCCTGCACGGCCAGTGGGCCAACCCGGCCTATGGCGAGGCTGGCGGCCGCAAACAGGTGATTTTTCCTGGCGGCGACGGTTGGCTCTACTCGCTGGAGCCGAAAACCGGCGCGCTGATATGGAAATTCGACTGCAACGCCAAGGACGCAGTCTGGGAACTTGGCGGCCGCGGCACCCGCAACAACCTCGTCTCGACACCCGTCTTCCACAACGGCGTGGTCTATATCGCCGTCGGCCAGGACCCCGAGCACGGCGAGGGCGACGGCCACCTGTGGGCCATTGACGCCAGCGGCACCGGCGATATCACCGAGACCGGAGCACTCTGGCATTTCGGCGACGAAAACTACAACCGCACCGTCTCTACCGTCGCGATCGACGACGGTTTACTCTACGCGGCGGACTTGAGTGGCTTCGTCTACTGCCTCGACGCCAAAACCGGCGAACACCACTGGACGCACGACACCTTCGCCGCGATCTGGGGCTCGCCCTTTGTTGCCGACGGCAAGGTCTATATCGGTGACGAGGACGGCGACGTCGACGTCCTCAAGGCCGGCAAAACACTTGAAGTCTTGCACGAGACGAATCTGGGCAGCGCAGTCTATACGACCCCAGTCGCACGAGATGGCATCATCTACATCGCCTCCCGCAATACGCTCTTCGCCATCGAGGCCGCAGACAAATGAGCGTCGCACAAGACAAGCTCGGCACCGCGAATAGCGAGCTCAACGCGCATGTGCGCGAGATCGTGCAATGGCATTTCGACCCCGAGACTGGCTGCCCTTTCTGGCTCGACTACGCAAAAAAACTCGACTTCGACCCGTGCGAAAAAATTCACTCGTACGACGACCTAGCCCTCTTGGGCCACTTCGAAGACGAATGGCTGCGCGGCGGCCCGGTGCGCCAGTGGGTACCCAAAGCCTACGCCAACGACCCCATTTACGTCTTCGAGACCGGCGGTTCGACCGGCCTGCCTAAATACCGCATCAACGTGCGCGACTTCCAGACTGACTATGCTCTCTATAGCGAAAGCCTCTCTGAAGAAGGTTTTCCCAAGGGCGCCGACTGGCTGATGCTCGGCCCCTCGGGCCCGCGCCGGCTGCGTCTGGCCGTCGAACACCTGGCGCAATTGCGCGGTGGCATATGTTTTATGGTCGACCTAGATCCGCGTTGGGTCAACCGGCTGATTCGCGACGGCAAGATGCGCGAGATGGAAACCTATAAGGCCCATGTCGTCGACCAAGCACTCAAGGTGCTCAAGGCCCACGAAAACGTACAATGCGTCTTCACTACACCCAAATTGCTCGAAGCGCTCTCAGAAAAAGTCTCGCTGCCGCAGTTGGGCATCAAGGGCATTTTTTGCGGCGGCACCGAGATGAACGCCCAGTTCCACCGCTTCGCCCGCGAGGAGTTGGTGCCCGGTATCGACTTCATCCCGACCTACGGCAATACGCTGATGGGCCTCGCCTGCTGCAAACCCTTCGACCCAATCGACGACTACGCCATCATCTATTATCCGCCGCAGCCGCGCGCAGTGATCGAACTGGTCGACCCAGACGATCCCACGCGCAAAGTCGACTACGGCGAAACCGGCCGCGTCATGCTCACAACGCTAACTAAAGAATTTTTCATGCCGCGTTTCTTGGAGCGCGACGAAGCCGAACGCGCCGAGCCCATCGAACACTATCCTTGGGACGGGGTCGAGAACCTACGCCTTTTAACCCAGCTGAACGAATCCGTGGTTGTCGGCGTCTATTAGGAAATACAGATGATCAATTTACCACTATTGCGCGCCGGCCAGCCCTATACCAGCCTCGACACCGTCGAAGTATCGCATATCGCCACCGGCAAACCGCTCGTCAACATTAGCCAAGCCAATCGCGGCTTAATCGCCCGCGACCTGCTGGCGATGGAGAAAAACCGCGAGGCGCTGCAGGCGCATTCGGTCGCCGAACTATTGGCCATTTGCAAAAAAGCCGCCGAACTGTTCTCCACTGCAGAATTGCCCTTAGGCGACACCACCCAGACCCCCAACGACTATATCGTGCAGGTCTCGGGCACCACCGGCCTACCTCAATCACTGGCCCGTGCCAATATGGCCAAGATCCACCTGGTTTTCAACGAAATGGCCGCCGTGCTCGACGGCCTTACCCGCGGTCTGGATCTAGCCGTGCTCGATACGGGCAAAAACACCCAGGACGGTCGCCTACTGAGCTACATATTGCTCGCCCGCGCGTTGGGCTGTATCCTGCCCAGTAACTCGCCCGGCGTACACTCGCTATGGCTGCCTGCGATTCCACTCAAAACCCCCATAGTGCTCAAACCCGGGCGCGAAGAGCCCTGGACACCCTACCGCATCGCGCAAGCCCTAATCGCTGCAGGCTGCCCACCGCAGGCGCTGAGCTTCTATCCGACCAACCACGGCGGCAGCACCGAGATCCTGCTGCGCAGCGGCCGCTCATTGCTCTTTGGCGGTGGAGCCACAGTCGAGCCCTGGTTACAGGACCCCGGCGTGCAAATCCATGGGCCGGGCCGCAGTAAAATAATTATAGGTGCCGATAAAATAGACCAATGGGAACAATACCTGGACCTGATGGTCACTTCGATCACCGCCAATGGCGGCCGATCCTGCATAAACGCCTCTGGCATTTGGGTCCCCGCGCACGGGCGCGAAATCGCCCAGGCCCTCGGTGAACGCTTGAGCCAGATCCACGCCCTCCCGCTCGACGAGCCCGAAGCACAACTCGCCGCCTTCGCCAACGCCGAAATGCCGCATAAGCTTTCGGCATTGATCGACGCACAAATGGGCGATGCAGCCCAAGACACGGCCAGGGGCAAAAACGAACGCGTAGCCCAAACCGGGGGCTGCACCTTCCTAAACCCGACGCTAATCCACGTCGACAACTACGAACACCCCTTGGCCAACGGCGAGTATCTCTTTCCCTTCGCCGCCGTCGTCGAAACCCCGCAGCAAGAGCTGGTCGAGCGCATTGGCCCCACACTAGTCACCACCGCCCTCACCGAAGATGAACAACTGATCCAGCAATTGTTAGCCTCCCCGCATGTCGAACGCCTCAACCTCGGCCCGATCCCCACCAACAAGCTGTCCTGGGACCAGCCGCACGAGGGCAATCTCTTCGATTTCCTCTACCAGCAGCGAGCCCTGCAACGCATGGCGGGTTGAAACAACGTGCAGTGCGCCCACTTATACTTCTCCGTATTCCTGTTTATAACCGCCACCGCCTACGCCGACACCTGGAACACCTTCCGCGGCAATCCGCAACTGACGGGCGTAGCCGCAACCGCCCTGCCCGACAATCTCCATCTCCTCTGGACCTACACCGCGCAAGACGCCATAGAGTCCACCGCCGCCATTCACGAGAACACCGTCTATGTAGGCTCTCTCGACGGCCAACTCTACGCCCTCGATCTCATCACTGGCTCAGTAAAATGGCAATACCAAGCCGACGGTGAGATCAAATCGTCACCCACCATCGACGACAGCACCGTCTACTTCGGTGACGAGCACGGCACCTTCCACGCCGTCGACCGACAGACCGGCCAGCCGCGCTGGACCTTCGCCGCCGAAGCGGGCATCACCTCCTCGGCTAATCGCGCACAAGGCCACCTCTATTTCGGCTCTTACGACCAACATCTCTACTGCCTCAACGCGGCGACTGGGGCACAGACTTGGAAAATCGCCACCGACGGATATATTCACAGTACGCCGGTGCTCTACGAAAAAAATGTGGCGGTAGCCGGATGCGACGGCTTCTTGCGCCTACTAGACCTAAACGACGGCAGTGAACGCCAACGAGTCGCCATGGGCACCTACGTGGCGGGCAGCGCCGCCGTGCACGCGGGGCGGGCCTATGTCGGCACCTTCGGCAACGAAGTGCTCGGCATTGACCTGGTCGCCGGGGAAGTCCTCTGGCGCTACCAGCACCCGGTGCGAAAATTTCCGTTCTACGCGTCGCCCGCCGCGACGAACGGCGCGATAATCATCGGCGGACGCGACAAGCTCGTACACGCGCTCGATCCGGAAACCGGGCAGGCGCTATGGACCTATCCGGCCGGTAGTCGCGTCGACTCGTCACCAGTCATCGCTGGCGATCGGGTCTATTTCGGTGCCGGCGCACTGATTGCGCTCGAACTTAAATCGGGCACAGAGGTCTGGCGCTTTGAAACCGGCGCCCCCATAACCTCTTCACCCGCCGTCGCTGCCGGCCGCCTTGTCATCGGCGCCACTGACGGCGTAGTCTACTGTTTCGGCCAAAAGGCAATAAGACAATGAGCGAACCGACCGCAACACCCGGTGCCGCCCCAGCGACCACCCGCACCGACCGCGACGAAACCGAAGTCGGCAGTGTCTTCGTATCCAATTACCCGGCTTATTCGTTTTGGGGGAAGAGGACCTGCCCAAGGCCCGTCAAGCCCTCGCATCACCGCCAAACCCCGCTAGCCAACTCGGCCTTTACCTGCATATCCCTTTCTGCCGCAAACGCTGCAAATTTTGTTATTTCCGCGTCTACACCGACAAGAACGCCGACCAGATCCAAACCTATCTCGATGCACTCGCCCGCGAGGTTGAACACTACGCGCAACAACCCGCAATACAGGGCCGGCCCCTGCACTTTGTCTACTTCGGCGGTGGCACCCCTTCTTATATCAGCTCGCGCCACCTACGCGCATTGGTCGAACGCATCAAAGACGTCATGCCCTGGGACCAAGCCGACGAAATTGCCTTTGAGTGCGAACCCGGCACTCTGACCAAGGCCAAGCTCGAAACGATCCGAGATATCGGCGTCACCCGCCTCAGTCTCGGACTCGAAAATCTCAACGACGAAATCCTGCACCACAACGGCCGCGCCCACGTCAGCAAGGAAATTTATCAGGCTATGCCGTGGGTAAAGGAACTCGATTTCGACCAGATCAATGTCGACTTAATTGCTGGCATGGTCGGCGAAACCTGGGAGCGTTGGCGTGAGACGGTGCAAAAGACGATCGATCTCGACCCCGACACCGTCACCGTCTACCAGATGGAACTGCCCTACAACACCGTCTATTCCAAAGACCTGCTCTCCGGCGACGGCGAAGCCATCCCGCTGGCCGACTGGAAAACCAAACGCGCCTGGCACGCCTACGCCTTCGAACAGTTCGCCGCCGCCGGTTATACGCGTTCGAGTGCTTATACCATGCAGAAGACGCCCGAAGCTCGCTTCGTCTATCGCGACGCGGTCTGGACCGGCCAAGACATGATCGGCGCCGGCGTGGCCTCCTTCTCCCATATGAACGGCGTCCACTACCAGAACGCGCCGCGCTGGGATGACTATCTCGGCGCGATCGACGGCAACGACCTGCCCCTGCACCGGGCTTTTGCCACCAACCGCGACGAACAACTCATCCGCGAACTGATCCTGCAACTAAAGCTCGGCACGATCGACCCGGCCTATTTCCGTGCAAAATTCGACGCCGACATCATCGACCGCTTCGGCCCAGTGTTCAGCGAGTTGCGCGGCGAGGGCCTGTTGAATTTCGATGCCAGTTCGGTCAGCCTGACCGACGAAGGCCTAATGCGCGTCGATCAAATGCTGCCCGACTTTTACGAGGCGAAATACTGCAGCGCGCGTTATACCTAAGTCCGCTACGGAGCACCCCTATGAAAAACTCATTCGCCAGCGCTGCCATTTTACTTTTCGCCGCCACCGCCCAGGCCGCCGATTGGCCGCAATGGCTCGGCCCCGAACGCAATGGCGTCTCCGGCGAAACCGGCCTTATGCAGAGCTGGCCCGCAACAGGCCCCGTCGTGCAATGGCGCGTCCCGCTCGGCAAGGGCTTCTCCGGCATCTCCATCGCCGACGGGCGGATCTACACTATGTATGCGGCGGCCGGTGATGAGTACGCAATATGCCTTGACGCACAAACCGGCGAGGAAATTTGGCGCCACCGCACAGGCCCCTATTACAACGAAGGCCAGGGCGGCGACGGCCCGCGCTCTACGCCCACCGTCGACGGAGCAACCGTCTATGTGCTCAGCGCCACCGGCAATATTTACTCGCTGACAACCGCGCACGGAGCGTTGATTTGGAAAAAAGACCTGATCGCCGAATTCGACAGCGAAGTCCCCAAATGGGGTTTCAGTACCTCGGTTCTAGTCGAGGGCGATCTGCTCTTGCTCGAAGCCGGCGGCGTCGACGGCAACTTCGTCGTCGACATGGTCATCGACCGCACGGCCTCGACCACCGCCGTAGCACTAGACAAGGCCACCGGCAACACCGTCTGGACCGCGCTCGACGAGAAGATGAGCTACTCCTCGCCCGTCGCTTTTACCGCCGCCGGCCAACGTCAGGCCGCTTTTTTCACCGCCTATTCGCTCACCGGACTGGCTCTCGAGGACGGCCGCCAACTCTGGCACCTGCCCTGGAAGACCCGCTGGGACGTCAGCGCTTCGACCCCAATCTTCATTGCGCCCGACAAGCTCTTTATATCCACCGGTGATGACAGCGGT
>DQLG01000468.1 GCA_015660315.1 Candidatus Latescibacterota bacterium | reverse complement strand
GTTGGTGAAGTACGCCGTGGAAACCGGAGATAGTGGCGGGCCGGGGGCTTGGGTGGTGGAGTAGGGGCTTCTTCTGTGGTTGTGTGCCATGTCTGGGTCTAGGGTAATAGAGACCCAGGCATCTCATTCAATTGATACAGCAAAGGCGTTCCGACACGGCCACATGCACGCCGTCTACGGTAATTGCCCCGTCGAAGACGCCATTGCTCGAATTATACGACAGGTCGATGAAGAGCACGCCGGACAGCATGCCCGAGAGGTCGAGTTCACCGCGTATGACCATCGGTTGTTGCGTGGCGTCGACGGTTAACTCGCCGTCGATAAAGACCTCGCCTTCGGGTGAGTAGCCCTCAAAGCGCCACCGGTCCCCTACGACGCTGAACTTGCCGCTGATTCCCTCTATCGAACCTTCACCGGCCTGCGCGGCGACAATGCCCTGTTGAAAGGTGACGGCCAGGGTCTGTACCAGATTGGTGGCTTCGAATTCGCCGGTCTGCATCTGCATGGGCTTGTCGCTATCGCAACTCACTATAAATAGGCCGATTGCGAGTAGCATAGAGGAGGCCGGTGGAAAAGAACGATATGCTTCGGAGTATACTCGCGTGCCAGCGTTAGGCATTATTTTCTGCCACGCGGGTCGTCAGATGTGATTGCTCTCCGCATCTTGCCAACTGCCCGTATCAGTTCACTTTTATTTTGTCGATGAGCAGAAACTGTCCAGGAAAGATCCGCCCTTTGACCTCGACGTCTTTGAAATGTGTGTCGTGCCCCAGAAAAGTGTCTTTGCCCTGGGCAAATTGTAGGTAGTGATAGGTCTTGCCGTCGTCGGCTTCGAGGTGGTGTAGGTGTCCCAGGCTGCAGCTATGCGGCAGGTCGGCCACGTCCAAGCCGCATTGGCATTTATTAGTGCCCTTAAGCGCAATGCTTCGACCAGGGGCGTTGCGCAGGCCGGCTAAATCCAGATCGAGCGAGATCTGGCTGGTTTTTTTTAGCGCGTCGATATGTAATAGTGCGCCTTTTTCCAGTAACTTCCCCTTGATATGCACTACCGAACCCGGCTTTGTTTTTGCGAGCAGTTGCTGGTTTTCTGGCGTTTCTAGGAAAGCGTAGACGCCGGATGCTGTGACCAACGCGCGCCCGGCGACACCGTCTGCGGATGCGGCGGCCGGATCGCGGTCTTGGGCGGCGGCTTTGAAGAAGGAATGGACTTCGACGATTACGCCGGACTGGTCAAAGGCGGTGCTGGTCTGGGTAGAGGCGGCGTGCGCGGTGTGCGCGAGTAGGGCGCTTAGGGCGATACTTAAGACTTGCAGCATGGATCCTCATTGGTTGCAGGTGGTGAGTCGATTGCATACTCGATGCTATCGCGGTGGAATAAGATGCAGAATGCGCATCTATTGCGGGTTATCTCGCGATCAGGTCTAAGGCCCGGCCGTCCTATACTACGATGCCGCATTGCGCACCTTGGACGATATATTGCATTCTCGATAAGGCGATGACCACACCTGCTCGCATGGCGCGGATCTGTGCCAGCGGTTCGCCGTAAAGATTGCGGATTTCCCCGAGCAGATCTCCCATTTTCACCCGATCCCAGATCTGCACTGTCGGTCGCCACAGTCCTTCGCAGGGTGCTTGGTTGTGCGAAGCCATATTGCCGGCGCCATGGCCGACCGATTCGATCTGCTCGCGCGCCACGATCGCTTCATTGGTGCCGGCCAGCATGTCGAAATGGACCATTAGCCGCAGCAGACCGCGTTTATATTCTTCTTCGCCGCGCATGCCCCAGGTGGTCTCCCAATATATAGCGGGGACTCCGGCGAGAAAGGCGGCGTAGAGCGCGGTGCGGCCGCTGGCATCGTCGCCTAAGGGGGCCGCGGCTGCGTGGCTCGCATCGAATTCATGACCCCAGACTAAAGGCAGCCCTGTTGCCAGGCTGGCGCTGCGTTGGGCTTCGGTCAATTCTGGGTCGTCGGGGTAGATATTGTAGCCGGAAAGCGTTGCGCCCAACATACCCGGGCCGTAGGTGTGCAGGGGGACCAGGCAGACGGGTTTATGGGAACCGGATTGGCCGAGGAAGTCGTTTTGTAAAGTGTAGGCGACGCGTTCGGTGAGCGTACCGTCTGCTTTGCCGGGATAGCAACGGGCGAGGTTTTGCCCGTCGATCTTGGCTACGCGGGTGCGGTTTAGATAGCTGTCGAGCGAACAGCAGTGTACGCCGACGACGCGGCCTTTGAGGGCGGCCGGGTCAAGCGATTGCAGGGTTTCCTGCAGGGCGACGATATTTTCGTATTCGTTGCCGTGCTCGCCGGCGATCAGCAATAGGGTCGGCCCGTCTTCGGCGCCGGTGGTTACCGTTACGGGCAGGCCGCGTTCGTGCGCTAGTTGGTCGTTACCAACGATGGGGTGCGTATAGCGGGTCGTTTGCCCACGGGGGGCTTCGGTCCATGTCGATACGCGAATAGCTGTTGCGGGTTTGCAGTACCAGGAATCTTGTTGTCGGGTAATTTCGATGTCTTGTGCCAAGGTGGGTCTCCTTTGTGCGGGGTAAAATAACTCGTATTGTGATCTTGCCGCAATGGCGCCGAGGCGATTGATTTAGGCCTATGAATCTTTACCTAGGAGTTTGTCTATGAATATTCGCTGTGGTTTTTGCGTGCCTATTTTTGCCGCCCCGGGCCAGTGGAGTTTTCGCACCCCGAATTACGATGCATTAGACGTGCCCGAGACGCTGGCGATGGCGGTGGAGGCCGATGCGCTCGGCTATGATTCGCTGTGGATCGCCGATCATCTGCAATTGGGTGAGGATCAGGCGATTATGGAAGGGTGGACGACGATGGCCGCTTTGGCTGGGATGACGAGTCGCGCGCAGTTGGGGCTGATTCACGGGGCTAATTTATTGCGTCATGCCGCGGTGACGGCGCGGGCGGCGATGACGCTCGATCAGATTTCCAATGGCCGATTGATCTATTTTCTGGCACCGAATGCCGGTGAAAATGAGCAACGGGCCTATGGAGTGGATTGGCCCGAGCCGGAACAAGAACGGGTCGCGCAGATGGTGGAGGCGTTGGAATTGAGTGTCGCGTTGTGGACGGCAGAAAGCCCGATCGATTACGAGGGTAAATTCTACCGGCTGAACGCGGCGACTTGCAACCCGCCACCAGTGCAAAAACCGCACCCGCCGATTTGGATCGACGCCAGTCGGCCGGATATGTACGCCGCCTGCGCGCGTTTTGCGCAAGGGTGGAACGCGACGCCGATCGGGCTAGATTCGCTCGATGAAAGATTAGCTGGTTTGCAAGCAGCTTGTGATGAGATAGGTCGGGCGTTTGACGAAATCGAGTTGAGTTATGAGACGCAGATCCTTATCGTGCCGGATAAGGGGGGAGTGCGCGCATTGTTGCAGCAACTCGTCGACAAGGGGTCCGGCGAAGATTTGCGGGAAGATATGCGGGCCTTTTTGTCGGGGGATAGCGACGTGGTGCCCGAGGCGTTGGCGAAGACTTTTCTCATCGGCACACCCGATGAGGTTGCGGCACAGATGCAGGTCTATATCGACCGGGGCATCAGCCACTTTATGCTGTGGTTTATGGACGCACCGGAGCGAGGTGGGTTGCGGCTTTTTGCCGAAGAGGTGTTGCCGCGCTTTCGTTAGTCGGGCAAGCGCCAGAAGGTGCCGGTGATACCGGTGATGCCGCGGCTGTTTTGCGCGTAACAAGTGGTGAAGATTTGGCCGTCGTCGAGTTCGATGGATGAGGAATAACCTTGATTGGCGTTGGGCGCGGGACGCAGCAGCCAACTCGTCTCGCCCCATGTTTGGCCATTATCCTCTGATAGCGAGGCATAGAGGCCAAAGGGCTCGAAGCGGCGGCCATAGGTCAATAATAGCCGGCCGTCGCGCAGTTTGAGTAAGCGGGGGCAGGCGCCGGAGCGGATCGCGGTCACTTCGGGCTTGGTCCAGGTCTCGCCGCTGTCGAAGGATTCGTTGCGCCAGAATAACCCTCGCGAGTCTTTGGGGTCGGCGACGCGGTGCAGGCCGAGCAAGTGGCCGGGTGCCAGTTCGAGGATAACGGGCTCGTGATAGTGGCGGGTTTTCGGGCGGCCTTGAGCGATGGTGGCGAGTTTGCTCCAGGCCCGGCCGCCGTCGGCCGAACGGTGCAGTATGGCGGAGCTGAACGTGGCCCGGCCGACGGCGCCGTAGGTCGGGACCAACAAGGCCCCGTCGGACAATTGCACCGGTGGGGCGCAAGATTGCATCTTGTCGGCGAAGAGGGTTGAGTGCTCGACGCGCCAGGTGAGGCCGTAATTGTCGCTCCAACACCAGACCCCACCGACATTGTCAAAGGGGTATTCGTGCTCGTGCATATGTGCTATGCCCGCGCGTTGGCCTTCACCTACGGGCACCACCTCGTGCGCGGCGAGCGCCCCACCGACCTTGCCCTTGCCAAAATAGATCAGCCCCAATTCTTGCCCGCCGCCGGCGCCCATTTGTGCGGCGTTTTCTATATCCCAGCTTTGGCCATTGTCATAGGAACGGATCAGGGTGATGAGCGAACGCGGGTGCGTGTGCCGCACGACACCCTGTTTGGGTGCTTGGCGGAAGGCCAGCAATAGTTCGTCGCCTTCGAGTTGGATCACGTGCGGGAAGGCCGAATAGGAATGGGGGTCGAAGAAGATTTGGCTTTGTCGTCTTTTCGCTGCGGGTTTGTAGGTAAAATCGGTGTCTTTTATTTTGTTGGCCATGGGGCGTTCTCCTGTAAATTACTTATGAGCGTGCGGCTGTGCGTTTGGCCCAGTGCTCTGCGAATTGACGTGCCCAGGGCTCGGCTCGCCATGACGGGTTAGCAGGTTCTGCGGCTTGCAATAATGCGTCGGGTGCATAGCTCGTGCCGTTGCGCATGACCGATACCAGCTCGGGTTGTTCGGGAATCTGCTGGCTGAGGTCCCCGCGCACGACGGCAAAATCGGCGGCGCACCCCTTTTGCAAACGGCCAAGCTCAGGACGTTCGAGGAAGTCGGCTGCTGCACTTGTCGCCGAGCGCAATGCGCCGATGGGGCTAAGCCCTGCTATTACCAGTAGCGAGAGTTCGCGCCAGAGGCTCTGGCCGGGCAAGATGCCGCCGCAGGGTGTATCGCTGCCGGCCAGCGTGTGGACTTGCCGTTCGAGCAGCAGGCCCTGAAAGCGCAATGCCGCTTGCGCTGCGCGTTGCCATGCGGCTCCGAGTTCGGCGTCGGGTTCGGCAGCCGACCACTGGAACAGGTCGGCCGGCATATACTGGCGCTCCTCGGGAAAAGGGTCGGTGCTACGCATGCGCCATTGGCTATCCCAGTAGGCGAGCGTGGGGGTCGAGACAAGGTGCATCGCAGCGATTGCGTCGGCGACTTCCCGCTGGCGATCCCAGGTTTTATCGAAGTCCGGATCACCCCAAACAGCCAGCCAGCCGGGTGGGTGATCGGGCCAGATATCGGCGAGGATACCGTCGAGATGGTAGAATTCGTCGATGCCCGCACGACCGGCGGCCAGCACACCGTGCGGTAGGCAGTGCATCGAGACCTTGAGCCCGGCGGCATGGCTGGTTTTGGCCATCGGCGCGATCCACTCGGCGGCGATGCTGGCGTAGAGTTTGATTCCGTCCACTGCGGCGGCGGCGGTTTGTTGCACGGCGACGATGGCGGAATCGGTATCGGTGATGGCGTGGGTGACTAATGTGTGGCCCGGCGGCGTGCCGTCGAGCAGCGGACCTAGGCAGAGGATACGCGGCCATGGT
>DQLG01000210.1 GCA_015660315.1 Candidatus Latescibacterota bacterium | reverse complement strand
TACTCGCCGCCGATCTCGCTCACCGATTCGCGTGGCGATTTCATTCGCAAGACCCTCCCGCACATCGCTTGGGAAGGCGACGTCATTGTCCGCGAGACCGATCCAGTCACAGGGCAGGCCGTTGAGCGGATAGAGCCTTTGGATTTACATCCCGATGTTCGTCTGCAGATCCAGACCCGAACTTCGGACCAGACCGATACCAACTTTACTTTCTATCAGGTGGTTACCGCAGCTGGTGCCGAAGAACGAGCGGAAGTAACCGAAGACATCTATAACGGCATCGCCTTGGAGTGGACGGCCTGGGGTATTTGGGAATCCTTACCTGCCGACAAAAAACACGCCTCCAAAACTGACGACGACGGCGACGGATTTGAGGACGAAGATCCGATTGACCTCATTGACAATGATGGCGATGGCCTCATCGACGAGGATGGTCGTAAGCTACGTCGGGCGCCGCGTACGAGTTTTGACAAAAGCGGCGAATTGGCCTTTGTCGGCTGGAGCGAGTGGAGCGAGAGTTATTTGCCAACGAATGGCATCAATGAGGCGACAATCACTTCTCCGAACCCGCGCAAGTTTCTTCAGATTCGCGTCAATATTTCGTCAGAAGACCCTTTCAAAACGGCCCGCATTAGTAATCTACGCATTGAACTAGCACCGCCGCTGGCGTTGGAACTGGCAGGCGAACTGGCGCTGATAAGCGAAGAGGGGACGCAGAAAGGCTTGGCAGATCTAAGTGTCTTGCCGATCGACTATACCCCGCCGCGTGATATCAATCCGCTCGAGTCACAGCAGTTTTCCTACTTCATTCGCGCGGCCGAGCCTGATCCGACTGACGCCACTGTGCGCGACGGTTTCAATGAAATACTGATTGTCTCGCCGCGCGCCGCGCGCCTGACTGGGGTTCGTCTCGGTCAGGTCGAAGTTGTCGCGGTATCCTCGCTGCTCGACCCGGATCAAGCGGTTACAAACGCGGTAGCTACGAGTTTCGACCGAGTCTTTGTGCCGGGTACCGACGGTATCTTGCGCTCTGAGGACGGGGCGGCGCTGACACAGATGGCGACGGGCGCAGATTCCGTCTGGATTCGTTTTCCGTCTTCGCTCAATGCCGACCTTCCGGCGGATACGCATGCCCTTATTGAGGTACAGTTCGAGTCGCAGGTCTTCCGCGAAGGTATAGAGTATGTTTCGTATGTCCGTAGTTCGGATACGGAGGAAGGCATTTTTCAGCGGGTTGACGCAAACTCCAAGGATGCCACCGAGCTAGTGGATTCTTCCACGGCTCGAGTCAGCCTAGTGGCTTTGCGAGGCTCATTGATCCAAGACGTGGCGTTACCCCCCGTTTTTACGCCCAATGGCGACGGGATTAACGACGAGCTTTTGGTCGGTTTCTCGTTGTTGAAGGTGTTGGAAAAACGGCCGTTGGATGTGGCTTTTTATGATCTCGGCGGTCGTTTGGTTGGTCATGGACAAAGCACGGTGACCGGCGGCAAGGTCGGAGACCAGACTTTTACCTGGGACGGCAGGAATATGGACGGACAGATTGTGCCGCCGGGAATTTATCTCTGCCGGATTGAGGTGCAGGCTGACAATGGCGATAGTCAACAAACCCATCTCGTCCATGTCGCTTATTAAATGCAGATTTTAGATTTATTGTAGCGTTATAGTTTGGACCGGAATTGATAAACAAGGGAGGGCATTTGTGAACACAGCTAGGAGTTTCCGCATTGGTGCGGTTGCAGTCCTGATGCTGGGAGCGATCGTGGGAAACCTCCCCGCACAGGAGGATTTTGGTACTCGGCTGGGTGTGCGCCGTGGCGGGGAAGTTGGTTATGACCCCGTGGGGCCAGGCGTGCTCTTTGACGCATTGGATCCGGCGGTAAAGAAATGGTATGTACCCCAGGAGCTATTCAACGAATATCAGTGGCAGCAACAAGGCTACACCAACTATGCTCGCCGACACTTTCAGCGCTATGTGAGTACAAATCAAGAAGGCGAGTACTTCTACGATCTTTATGGGAATTATATTACCCGAGGTCAACTCGTCTATGACTGGAGTATTGCGGCACCGCAGACGGCGGGTAGTAGTCTCTTCAAAACGCCTTTTTTCTCCAGTTGGTTCTCTAGCCTAGTCATTGCCTCGGATCAGAAGGGCCAATATGCCTATGCCCTGACCATTGGCGACCGCATCCGCACCACATTGACGCCGATGACCTTTTCCAAGCCGACGTTTGCCGGTATTCAGCTCGATTTGGCCACCGACAAATACGAGGCGACTTTGATCGTCTCGCGTCCTAGCTCACCAGGGCAAGTCGAAACAGCGCAGACGGCGAGCACTGCCCGTTTTCGTTCGAATGATACGAATCTGCTCGGCGGTCGCGGTACTATACAGCTCGGCGATTTCGTCAAGTTGGGTGCTACCTATGTTAATGCTTTTAATTCTACGACCAAGGGGCAAGCATTCGAGGGCAATCCTTTCAAGGGCACACTTACAGAGGGGCAAAACAACGCCGACATTACGCGCATTGAAGTGCGGTTGAGCGATGATTCACCTGAGGACGATAGCGCCGGCGCGGCCTTCTTTCAGGAGGAGATGATCATTACTACCGTTGAGGGCGAGCGGATAAGTAACCGTCGTCAAATTGGTGAAAGTAATGTTCTGGACTACCGCCCGTCTGTGCAGGGTGGCTTTCGTCGTGAGGGTTTCCTCTCGGCCGATGGAAACGAAGTCATTGTGCTGATCTACGATCTTGAAGGTCCCCAGTACCGCAATGCTTTCGGCCCCCAACCAGAGCAGATCAAGAGCATTGAGTTTCTCTTGCTTCTGGCCAACGACTACCGGATCGACGTCACTTCCAATCGCCAGCTCAATGCCAACGGCCAGCCAGTTTTGTTGTCCGAAGGCATTCCCGAGCGCACGGTGCGCGCGGACGGCAATGTGAAGGACGGTTCAAACCAGGGTTTCGTCCGCGTCAAATACGGCTTGCCCGTGGCCAATGAGATTTTCGGTGTCACCCTTGATCTCACTGATGTCGGCGGGTTCTATTTCTCGGGCGAATGGGATCGCAACCGCCAGCACTTTCGCTATCCGCGGCGGTCAGAGATCGACGTGACCAATCACCAGGCCCACAACATTTCGGCCGATGCCTGGTTTGTCAATGCCTATAAGCGGGAGTATCCCTACTACGGTTTCGGTGAGGTCTTTAGCGTCGATCCCAGCTACAGCACAAGTTCCTTCTTGGCCGGGACGCTCAACGACGCGGCGGATATTAACTACGACGACGCGACGCGCTTCGCCTACGAATTCGTCGATGATAACGATGACCAAGACCGCAACCCCGACTGGCTGCGGGCTAATTTCTCGCAGGACCGCAGGGTGTTTCCCGGTTTCGACGAGAACAACGACTTCATTAACGATTTTAACCAAAACGACTCAGATCTGCGTCGCAACACGGTGCCCGACTACGAGGAGCCTTTTCTGCGCTATGCCTCTGACCGGCCTGAGTTTCTCTTTGGCGTCGATATGAACAACAACGGCATTGTCGACCGGTTTGAAAACGACAACTTGCCGGATTTTCTCTATAAGCGCGATCGGCGCGGTTACAATATCTACGTTGGTTCCCACTTGGGTCCGGAGGCGCGGTTGACTGTTGGTCGCTTAGACGAGCGTCAACTGGCGGACAAACGCGAGAATGTCAGCAACTACGCCTTGCTGGCCTTTGACAAGAATTACGCAGGCAAGGGCAATGTTCAGATTTTCAACAATTACCGCCGAGTCCAAGACGATATTCGCGACGATGTGATCGAATGGGTCGTGCGTCAAGGTTCACGCGGAGACTTGGTGCCTTTTACCGATCCATTGCCTTTGCGGGACGGTTGGGCGAATACCTTGTATATGGGTTATCACTTCCAAAATGATCGCATTCATTTCAAGAATCGATTTAAGTGGGAAATCGTCAAACAGTCGGATTACGATAAACGACCTATAGAGCAACAAGATCTTCGCGAAACGGCCTCCTTCTTTGGTATTCTCAATAAGATTGACTATACCATCGATCTTGGCCCATTCAAGTTTCAACCGCGTTGGAAGAGTGAGTTCCAACGCCAGCGACCGTCGAGCCGTGAGGACACCCAGGTGCGCGTGGCGACTACCGAATTGCAGGAACTCTGGTCGCTGGTCGTGCGCCTGCCGATCCTGTCGCGCACAGAGTTGCAATCCGGTCTCGAATATCTGCTCGTCGAACAGTTTCGCGAGGAGTTAGAAAACGATCAGCTGCGTTCGGATCGCACCGAGTTGGTCTATGCGATGCAGATCACGAATAACGCCGACTACCTGGGGTACAATCTGTGGACCCAGACCGGCTTTCGAGTTTCGCGGATCGACCGCGCCTCGGCGGATAAGGCACGCACGGAGACGGCGATGTTTGTCACC
The DNA here is from genome assembly GCA_015660315.1 of Candidatus Latescibacterota bacterium. GTDB lineage: Bacteria > Latescibacterota > UBA2968 > UBA8231 > UBA8231. Next base: position 14,320 of record DQLG01000210.1, on the reverse strand, counting down.
GTCTTTGCCGGTTTAGAGTAGGAGGGTTATAACGTAATGAAATGCAAAATTTCGCTGCTTTGTGCTTTGCTACTTTTTTCGGGGTGCTCGTATCGCTACTACGCTGAGGGACTCAAGCCAGTCAGCGAGGCCGAGCAGGGTGAGAACAAGACGGTGGCTGATGATGGCACCGTGGCCTACAAGCAGGCCCGATTCGAAATCAGCCTAAGGCCGATGACCGATGAGGAATTGAACCGTCAGTTCAGTGCCTATTCTAGTGAAGGAGCGGATTCACGCAACCCCTACACTTTTGGCAACTCGACATATTTCCGCACTGGGGAGACTCCACAACGTTTTACAGTTTTCCGCGCGTTTGTTTCTAATTACGAGTATCCCAAGGTTCACCTAGATCCCACTAAGGTCTATATCACGACCTCAAATGGGCGCAAATATTACGCGCTGACGCGTGAACAGCTCTCGATATATTATCGTCGGTATGTGCAGGGCGGTACCGGGGGCAATGCACCAGGAGTAAATGGCAACGCCCATAGTGTTTGGAAGGAACGCGACGGCATCATGCGGCGTTCTATGTTTGTCAACGAGCAGGTCTTCAGTGCGCAAGAGAGCGAAGGTTTTCTCGTTTTTGAGCCATTGGCCCCAGATGTCGATGAATTAACCGTACATATTCCCGACGTCATAGTGCGTTACGACTACAAGGGAGATCCGGTCGAAGATGTTGACGTTGAGATGAGTTTTAAACGAAAAATCGGTCGCGTTTACCCAGACGGGAGCAAGGTGGCAACTGGTAATTAGCATAGCCTCCAGGAACAATCATATTTGTTAATGCGCGGTGTCGTATACTGACGGCACCGCGCAGATTATGTACGGAAATGGGAAACCTATGTTGTGTAGATTTATACCGCTGGCCGTTCTCCTCGCGTTGACAGGTTGCAGCCCTGAGGGCGAAGACCCTGAGGGCGAAGACCATGAAACTGCCGACTCTGGGGGCAAAGGGGTCTCTGCAGCAGCAGGTTTGGCCACGGTGGTTGGGCAGACGATCACTGTAGTAGACCTCGACCGCTATGAGCGGTCGTTGCCCCTAAATCTGCATTCGAAAAAAGACGGTGTAGCCGCTTATCGTGAATATCTGCAAAGCCTAGTCGACAAGGAACTCGTGTTGTACGAGGCGAAAAAACGGGGGCTGGGCCAGTTGCCCGGCCTCGAGCAGAAGCTCACAAAGATGGTAAATAAACGCATCGCAGGAGAATTATCAGACGAAATCGTCTCCGCCGGCGTTTCGATTATTGAGGAGGAATTGCGCGCGTTCTATGAAGAGCACTCATTGGGTTGGGAAATCTGGCCGGCGCACATCCTCTCCGCCAGCGAAGAAGACGCCCGCGAGATCATTCGCCTGTTGGATGCGGGCAGTGGCTTTTCCAAACTGGCCAGCGAGCGTTCCTTGGCCGGTGATGCCGAAAAGGGCGGGAACCTTGGTGGCTACTTCGACGAGTCGGGTGCGGTAACTGGTCTGCGCGATGGCGTGTTTCATCTGGAGCAAGGCCAGGTCAGCGAGCCGATAGAGACCATCGATGGTTATGAGGTGGTCAAGGTGCTTAAAAAGAGGCGTATTTCTTTTGAGCTAATGCGGCCCAGTATCATAGAGCGAGTGATTCGGCGCAAGGGCAATGAGCGTTACAAGGCGGTCATCGATTCGCTGAAGCAAGCCTACGGTTTGCGCTATCACCGCAATCGCATCCATGCCGTGCTCGACGGGGTGCATCGTCGTGGCTTAGACAAGACGATGGCGTTGGAACCTCTTTTTGAGTACAAAGGCGGCGCAATCAAGGTCCTTGATGCAGTGCAAGCACTGATCAATGTAGAAAAAGGGGCTCTGCCGCCCGATAGTGTGTCGGCTTTTCGGGCGCTGGAGATCGTGGTCATCTCCGATTCGTTGTTGACGCTCGAAGCTCGTGCACGGGGACGGGACCAACGGGGTGATGTCGTGGCGTGGAAAGACAAGAAGCGCCAAGGGCTGATCGCTTCGCAGTTGCGCGTGGACGTAGTGGCGGGCAGGGGCAAATCGACGGATACTGAAGTGAAGGCCTATTACGAGCGATATATCGAAACCTACAGATCCCTGCCCGGCATTATTGAAATGACCGAGGTGTTGTGTGATACTCGCGCCGAGGCCGAGGAGATCCTTGCTCGGGCGCAAGCTGGAGAGCGTCTGGAGGAATTGGCCGTGCGTCATTCGATTCGGTCCGCCATGAAGCCTGTGGGCGGCCACACGTTTGCCGACAGTGGCCGGATTTCGATAGAGTCGCTCATCCAGTCGCCCTATCGTACGCACTTCGGCGATAGCAATAACAAAGATGTCGGTGTGCTGCAAGGGGCGATGGAGGTACAGGATAAATACAGCGTTTTTCGCCTCGATCAGCCCTATGAAAAGCTACTGATGTCTCTCGATAATAAGTTGCAGCAGCAAATTCGCACGGATCTTCGCCAGCAACGGGAAGGCGCGCTCTTTAACGCCTTGATCGATTCGCTGCGCCAGGTGTATGCCGGACAGGTGCAGATAGACGAAGAAGCGTTCTCCCGCTACGCTGCCACGCGTTAAGTTAGTCAACCGCTCAAAATGAACGCGGGGTCCATGCGCAATCGGCTAGCGGCATTGCTGCTCGGTCTGATGATGGTTGTGCTGCTTGAAGGGGGCTTGCGCCTGGTGTCGTCGTTGGCCCCTCCGGCGTTTACGCTTGAACTGTCTCGTTTGCAAGATCGAGTGCTGCACGCGGTCAATCCAGCTTATGCACGCCGCTTCTTCGCCGGCGTCGCAGGGGATATTCCGTTGCGGGGTATCCGCATGACCCCTCGCCCCTATATCGAACCAGCGCCCGATGGGGCCTTACGCGTGTTATTCGCGGGTGGTTCGACCGTCCAAGGCTATCCTCATCCTAAACGTCTGTCCGCCCCCTCCTATCTCCAGGAGATGCTGCAAGATCTCTATCCAGAACGCCAGATCGAGGTCTTTAACGTTGGGATTACGGCTGCGTCCAGTTTTGCCGTTGCACGAGCGGTAGAGGACGGAGTAGAGGAACTGGCGGTTGATTTGGTCGTGGTCTATACCGGACACAACGAATTTTATGGAGTATACGGTGCGGCTTCACTAGCCCAGGGTGGGCAAAGCCTGTGGAGCAAACAGGTTCACTACGCGTTGATGCAGTGGCGTATGACGGGCCTTGTAGGTGGTTTGTTGGGGGCATTTGCGGCCAAACAGACTGGTCCGCCGGCCGCCTTGATCGAAGTTATGTCGAGGACGGGTGCTGTTCCGTCCGCCGACCCGCGGCGGGCACAGGCCGCGGAAAATCTCGAGGGTAATTTACGCGACGTTGCAGCTTTCTGTCGCGAAAAGGGGATCCCCTTGGTGCTTTGCACATTGACTAGCAACGAGCGAGGTTTTGCGCCGGCCCGTGTCGAGCCGCCCGTGGAGGATGGGCAACGCAAGCGTTATGCGGATCTGCTTGCCTCCGGCGAGCGTCAGCATCCGTCAGAGACCGCGGTGGTGGCTCTAAGGCAGGCACAAGATATTTGGGCCGATGACGCCTATCTACATTTTCTACTAGGATATCACTTGGAGAAAATGGGCGAGGGCGCTACGGCGCGGGCCGCCTTTGTGCAGGCTCGCGATTTGGACCCAAGACCTTGGCGGGCTCCAGTTGCGGCGAATCTCGCCGTGCGCAGGGTAGCCCGAGAAGAAGCTACGTTATTAGCCGAAGTAGAGTCTCGTTTTCTGGCGCATAGCCCGGACGCAGGAGTGGGGTGGGAACTTGTCGCCGACCATCTACATCCTACCGCGGCTGGGCAAGTGTTGTTAGCCAGATCAATTATTGCTGCGTTAGAACAAGCGCCATCGCCCTGGGATATTGCGTCTGAAGCGGACCAGCGTTTGCGGACTGACGACGAATACCGCAGTCGCCTCGGCGATCTGCCGGTAGAACAGCTCGCTGTGCTGAGATCTATGGCTGCGCTTTTCAGCGCGCCACCGATGGATCAGGGCAATGAGCGTCGGGCGCGCATTTTGCATCGCCAAGCCGAGGAACTTTGGGGGCGCTTGAGCGCGGGAGAACGGCGGGGGATTGAGCGTTGGATGGCGGGGCAGGCGTCGGATGTATTGTCGTTAAATGTCGCCGAAGCGCTATTTGCGGCGCAGGACTATCCGCGGGCGCAAGCCTATTATCACGCCGCCCGCTTAGAAGAGCCGTATACGATATGGGGAGATTTATGGGCTACGTTGCGCTGGGTCCGCTGCGGCCAGATGATGGGGCAAGCATTGGGTGCTGCGGAGCGTGCGGCGCTCGGCGTACTGTTGGACCGGTTGCACTTCATGGCGCAGGCACCGGATTTCTCACAGGGTTTGCAAGCCTTTATCGAAGGTTATGCCTATCATTTCCTCGGACAGCGGGGCAAGGCCCTGGCTGCTTTTGAAACGGCGGTCAAAGACGCAAAAATAAGGCGGCAATTCTTTGAGGATTTGCTTGAGATATTGGTCGCGGAACTGATAGCAGCGGACCGTTTGACCGACGCCGAACATTATGTCGTGCAGGTCGCCGCGGAGCAAGGGCAGCAGGCCTTCGGGCAGGCGCTTGTCGAGCGGGTTAGGGCGGGGAGGTCCCCGCGTTGATGCCGTGGCTCTCGTTGAGCCGGATGGTTTGATTCGCTGCAAAGGGGCCGAAGCGCTCGATTCGGCCGGTGGGCCAACGTACTTCTATCGAATCGAGTCGCGGCTGGCTGCCGAGGCCGAGACAGATGCGGAGCTGGCTCTGGGATAGATATGAACGACTGCCTCGCAGTTCCCTCATCTGGACGACAGGGCCGCTGGTAGCCGTCAAGCGAGCCCCGATGCCGTGCGGGTTGCGGTCGGCCCCGTTGAGTTGGATGGTGATCCAGTGGTGGTCGTCTGCGCGGTCGTTGCGCAACAGGCTGAGCGGCTGCCCGGAATTGAATACTAACAAGTCGGGGTCGCCGTCGTTGTCGTAGTCGCCGGTAGCGCTGCCACGGCTGACGCGAGCGAGTTGTAAACCCGGCCCGGCTAGTGCGGAAATATCGGTGAAGCGGACTTGCTCTGGTCGGGGCCCGCCATCGTTGCGAAAGAGCAGGTTACGCTGTCCGTAGTTGGTGGATTGGTCGATCTCCAGCACGTTGTCGAGGACATGGCCGTTGGCCACAAAGAGGTCGAGGTCACCGTCGAGATCGGGGTCGAAGAACTGGGTGCCAAAACCGAGCAGGGGCAGCGAAGGCAGGCCGATGTCCGCGGCAAAGGTCGCGTTGGCGAAGAAGCCTTCTTCGCCGCGGTATAAGCTATTCGGCTCTGCCTGAAAATTAGTCACCGTCAAATCGAAAACCCCGTCGCCGTTGTAGTCGCCCCGATCGACCCCCATGCCCGCTTCCATTTGCCCGTCCTGCCCGTAGGCCACCCCGGCTATTGCCGCTTTTTCTGCGAAACTCCCGTTTTGTTTGTTGTGGTAGAGAAAATTGCGCACCGCGTCGTTGGCCACGTAAATATCGGGCCACCCGTCGTCGTCATAATCCGCAAATACCACACCGAGCCCCTTGCCGCCCTCGTCCGCGACTCCGGAAAGCTGAGATACATCGGAGAAACCCGCATCGCCGTCGTTGCGAAAGAGCAGATCGGCCTGACCGCGAAAATTGTCGGGATGCGGATAGCCCGGTGGGATCTCATCGCCGTAACTTTGGGACGCTGCCATATAAGGGAGTTGGTCCGCATTGGCCTCACTGGGGTCGTATTCGACGTAATTGGCGACATAGAGGTCGAGGTCGCCGTCGCGGTCGTAATCGGCGAATGCGCAACTGGTGCCCCACCGAGAGTCGGCAACCCCTGTCGATTCTCCTATTTCCGAGAAGTACTCGCCGTCGTTGCGATAGAGTGCGTTGGCACCAAAATTGGTAAGATAGATATCGAGGTCGCCGTCGGCATCGTAGTCGGCAGCGGCCAGGCCCATGCCGAGGCCTGGATGACCGAGGCCGGCATCGACTAGGCCGAAGCGTCCACTGTCGTTGCGGTAAAGCGCGTTGACGGGACGGGGCGCTTGCGGTGAGGCGTCGATAAACGCGCCGTTTATGGCGTAGACGTCGAGGTCGCCGTCGCTGTCGTAGTCCAAGAAGGCACCGCCGCCGCCCATCGTTTCGGGGAAATGCCGTTTGTCGCTCCGGCCGTTTTCGTGGCGCCAACTCAGGCCGACTGTTGTCGCCACTTCGACGAAGCGGATCGACGGCGCGACGGTCTCCGGCTGGACAGCGCTGGGTGACGGTGGGGCTGCATTTTTTTCATTTGAGCTACAGGCGAGAAGCAGCAGGCCTAATAAGATCGCGGCATACATCGATTTACTTTCGGTCACGGCTTGGGCAGAAGTGCGAGCTGTTGCCTCGCTTGGCGCAGGAAACTCGGGTCGCCTTGCCATTTGTCGATAAAAAATTGATAGGCTTTGCCCGCCTCCGCCATCGCGCCCTGGCTCTTGTATACGGTAGCCAGGGCGTAGTAGGCACGGATAAAAGTTGAATCTGCCGCAATGCTCGCCAGATAAGCCTGTCGGGCTTGTTGCAATTGTCGGTCCTGCAGGAACAGGCTGCCAAGGTTGTAATGGGCTTCGGCTATGCCGGGGTCGGCGGCGACGGCGGCGGTGAGCGCCTGCCGAGCGGCATCGGGCTCACCGAGGGCGAGTTGCACATTGCCGAGATTGTTCCAGGCCTTAGCCGAGTTTGGGTCCCATTTTACGACCTGCTCGAATGCCGTCCGGGCCTCCGTATACCGTTCGTTGCGCATATGCACATAACCCTGGTTGAAATACAGCGTGCTTATCCGCGCGTCTTCGGGGTGTTGTGCGATACCGCGGCGGCAAAGTTTGAGCGCTTCATCTTCGGCTCCGAGTTCCAATAAGAACCCGCTCAACTGCAGCAAGACCTGCAAGTCGTTCGGGTGGGCGTCTTGTGCGGAGCGATAATGTGTCAGCGCTGCTTCGTGGTTTTCGAGTTGGCGATAGTGGTAGGCCAGTTCGATATGCGTAGCAAGGTCATCGGGTTGCGCGTCGAGCAGACGGCGAAGCCGGGCTATCTGGGCAGCGTGCGCAGATAGTTTTTCAAAGTGCTGGAGCGCCGCCTGTGCTTCTTCCTCGCGCTTGAGCGCGGAGAGTGCGGAAGCCAAATTATAATGGGCTTCGATCAAATAGGGGTCGAGTTCAATGGTTTGGCTAAAGGCCGTCAATGCCTCGCCGTATCGCCTTTCCGATAGGTGCAACAAGCCAAGCAAGCGATGGCTTTCAGTATGTGTCGAGTCGAGTGCGAGTGCGCTTTGCAGTTCTGCTCGCGCTTCGGCATAGCGTCCTTGGCGCATATAGAGCTGGCCGAGCTGCTGCCGCGTCTCTAGGTGTTCATCGCCTACCTGCAATGCCGCGCGCAATGTGGTCTCGGCCAGGTCGTAGCGGCCCTGTTTGTTGTAGAAGAGCCCCAGTGTCTTGAGCGCCGGCGTATAACCCGGCAGTTGTTCGAGTAATTCGATGGCTTGCGGCAATCGACCTCGATCGGCTTCGACCACCGCCAAATTGTGTTTTGCGTTATCGTGTGCCGGGTCGGCGGCCACGGCTGCGGCATACGCTTGGGCGGCGGCGTCGAGACGGCCGAGCCGGGCGTTGAGGTTGCCCAATTCGTAGTGGGGCTCGGCGTTGAGCGAGTCGAGCGCAAGGGCTTTTTCGTAGGCGATTTGCGCTTCGGCATAGCGATGTTCTTTCGCGAACGAGCGCCCGGCCGCCACCAGGATCTGTACATCGTCGGATTTCGGGTTGCAACCGCAGAGTATGGCCAACAGAAGGCCGATTATCGCCGGATAGCGCATCGCGATTATTTAGCTTGGGCAGCGAGTCGTTGTTGGGCGTCGGTGATCTTGGCGCGCAGTCGCTCGTTGTCGGCTGCAATGGCCGGTATCGCTTGCCATTGTTTTAGCGCTTGCGCGAAATCGTCCTGGCGTGCATAGACATCCCCGAGCAGGATATGGGCACTCACAAGGGAAGGATTTTTGGCGATCGCGCGGTCTGCCGCCGTTTTCGCCCGGTCCAATTGCCCGGCCTCCAAATAGGCATTGCCAAGATTGGAAATGTAGAACCCCACGTCGGGGGCAAGCCGTACAGCTTTCTCGTATTGTTGGATCGATTTCTCCAATTCGCCCTTTCCGTGTAGCAGCAAACCGAGGTTGTTGTGGCTTTCGGCCAATGTCGAGTCCCAGCGCAGCGCTTCGAGATAATAACGGGCGGCCAAGGCGTCTTTACCGCGTCGTTGGTGCATGTTGCCCAGGCCCTGGTAGCCCGGGCCGTAGGTCGAGTCGATGCGTATCGACTGGTGATAGTGCTCCGCAGCCAATTTTAGGCGCCCGAACCGATTGTAGAGCGCGGCGAGGTTCGAGTGGGCCTTGGGCTGGTTCGGATATTTCAACATGGCTTCATGATGGGGTTTGAGTTGGGTATTTTGCTCGCCCAATATGCGGGCCCTTTCGATAAAACGCCGTCCCTCCTCGTCCGCACCCGACCGTGACAATGTCTGTCCGAGCCCGAGGAAGGCGGCCGGCTCATGCGGGTTGAGGCGGATGACTTGCCTCAATTCACGCTCGGCCTGAGGGTAGTCGCCCTGTTGCAGATGCGCGAAACCCAATTGCGTACGGGCTTTTAAGTGGCTGGTATCGGCGGCGACGATGGCGGAGAAGATGTTGATCGCCTCTGGCCACTGGCCTTCGCGTTGATGGATCAGGCCGAGTATATAGCGCGCCTCCGTCGCTTCGGGGGCCAATTGTAAGGCCGTGGTGAGCAGTTCGCGTGCTTCTGAGACCATGCCGTGCACGTCATAGAGCATTTTGCCGAGGGCTATGTGGGGGCCGGCGTAGTCTGGTTTTATCTCCAGGGCTTTCTCGAATTGTTTCTGCGCCTCGGTAAAACGGCTCTGGGCGTGCAGGGCGACGCCGAGATAATAGTGGTATTGCGGATTGGACGGGGCCTCGTTGAGTGCCTGGCGATAAGCTTGCTCGGCTTGGGTAAATTGACCGCGTGCTTGAAGTGCTCGGCCGGCGTTAAAAGCTTGTACACCTATGTTAGCCTGTTGCAACTCTAATAAGGGCAGCTTGATCTTCGCCGGGGCTGGTGGTTCGTCGCCGCATGCAGCACAGATTAATAATATTATAAAAAAATGCATGGATCTCACTCTGTTATGAGGTGGTCAACGCCTCGGCGGATGGTATAGTGGTGGTTGGCGGGGACGGCATGGAACACTTGCCGTTGGCCGCCAGGCCAGATTATTTCGATATCGGCTGTAATCGCCGACTCTAAGCCGAAATGCAAACGCGTATCGGATTGGGATTGGAAGCTAGAACCGGTCTGTACTTCGCGGGTCTGCCGTTGATCGCCGGTGTCAACGAATACGCGCGCGCCGACCGCTTCCAACCCTCCGCTGCGAAGCGCTAAAATGATCCAGTGGCCTTTGTCCGGTACGTCATTGCGCAAGAGGGCCGGTCTGGCGTCGAGGTTGCAGACGAGGATGTCGAGATCGCCGTCCTCATCGTAGTCGCCGTAAGCTGCGCCGCGACTGACCTGTCGGGCACTCTGGGAAGTATCGATGGATACCTCGCGAAAACGCCCGTTGCCTAGGTTGCGATACAGTTGGTTGCGCTGGCGGTAGCGCAGTCCTCCTCCTGCGCGTTCTATGGCAGGCAATAAGTGGCCGTTGGCGACGAAGAGGTCCTGCCATCCGTCTTGGTCGTAGTCGAAAAAGAATGTGCCCCAGCCCATAAAGGGGCGGCTGCTGCCGGCCAGGCCGGCGTGCCCGCTGATATCGGCGAAAAAACCGCGGCCGGTGTTGCGGTAGAGCGTGTTGTGGTCTCGGGTGAAATTGCTCACGAAGATGTCGATCTGTAAATCATTGTCAAAGTCTGCGACGGCCACGCCCATGCCTGCCTGGGCCCGCCCGTCGCCGCTATAGGCGGTGCCTGCTACAAGGGAGTTGTTTACGAAATGGCCGCCGTCGTTGCGCCATAGGCTGTTGGGATGTCCATCATTCGCTACATAGAGATCGGGGTCGCCGTCGGCATCAAGGTCGGACCAGGCGGCACCCATGCCGTAATAGTTAGTGCCGAGCATGCCGGCCTCGCGGGTGGCATTGCTAAAGGTGCCGTCGCCCTCGTTACGGTACAGTATGTCCGCTTGCGCGGTCGCACCTGTGGGGCCACAGGCGGCTGCTACCCCGTTGTGGCTGCACCAGTCGTCGTAAAAAGGAGAGCCGCCGAGTTCGAAGTCGATATAATTGGCCACGTAAAGGTCTAGGTCGCCGTCTAAGTCGTAGTCCGCGAAAGCCGCGCCGATGCCCCAACCTTCCGAACCGAGCATTGCGGCGGAGGTGCTGTCGGCAAAAGTGCCGTCGCCGCGGTTGGCCAAGAGTGCATCGCGCCCCCAACGTGTCAAATATATGTCGGGGTCGCCGTCGCCGTCGTAATCGGCGAAGGCGACCCCCATATTCCAGCCTTTCATGCCCGTGCCGGTCCGAGTCGTTTCGTCGTTGAACCGGCCTTCGCCGATGCCCCGATAGAGCGCTGTGCCCGCCGTCGAGTCGGGGCGGGCACCCCCGGTGAGGAAGAGGTCGAGACGACCGTCGAGATCATAGTCCCAAAAGCCGCCACCGGCCGCTTGCGTCTCGATGATATACTGCTTATCGATGCTTCCCGCCGCATTGACGAAGTCGATGCCGGCCGCTTGCGTGACATCGGTGAATTGCGGTCCGGCACTCTGGGCGGGCAAGGCTATACAAAACAGCAGAAAGACTAACAGAGGAGACAATTTGCTCAATTCGCCCTTTGCCGTCTATAGGCCTCGTCAAGCAGTTTTTGTGCTTGTGCAGATGCGCGTTGCCCTCCTTGAACAGCGCGCAAGCGGGCGATAGTCTTGTTATAATGTCCGTTTTGCATATCGATAAAAGCCAGATTGATATGGGCTTCCAGGTTTTCTGTATCCAGCCCCAGGGCCAGGTCGAATTGCGCCCGTGCTTTTTGTTCGCGGCCTGCGATCAGATGTAGGGCGCCGATGGCGACAAGGGCTTCGGGTCTTCTTTCAAGTGTTAAGGCCTTTTTATAAGCGACGATTGCCTCATTGTGCTGGCCGGCTTGCTGTAGCGCGCGGCCTAATTCGTAACGGAGCCAGAAGTCGCGGGGAGTGCCGTTGGCTGCTTTACGCAAATAAGGCACTGCGGCGGCGAATTTTCGTTGGCCGTAAAGAAGGCGGCCATAATAATAATTGGCGGGTCCAGATGCAGGTTCGCGCTCAAGGGCTTGTTGTAAATAGGTCGCCGCTGCTCGCGGTTTTTGTGTGTCAAGGTAGATTCGGGCAAGGAGGATGCGAGTGTCGGTTCGCAGCGGGTTTTTCGCTAGGGTCGCCAGTGCTTCCCGTTCGCCGTCTTGATAGTGTTTCTGCTGGAAATGGGCAACGGCTAGATTGTGACGGGCGTAATTGTAATCCGGTTCCAACGCTAGTGCTTGGAGCGAATGGCGTTCGGTTAGGGCATAATCGCCCTTGCGCAGATGCACTTCGCCTAGGTCAAACCACAATTGTGCGTCGTTCGCCATCGACTCAGCCCGGGTCAGGTTCAAGAGGACTAGCAGGCAGCCCAAAGGCACCGCCAATTTTGCAGTCCGGTGCCATGGTTGCTCGCGCATACTTAGGTAAAGAGACCATAGGCCGAAGGCGGCGAAGACGATTAACACCGGCAGTACCGGCATGCGGTAGCGGGCCACGGGAAAAAATAGCAGCACTGAAACCATATAGCAGGCCGCGTAGAGACGCAGGAGGGCTATTGGTTGTTCGCGCTTGCGGATGCTCAGCCACAGGCCGAGTAAGCTCAATGGACCGATCAGTCCGAAGGGGACGGAGAGGTGCCAATCCCAGAGTAAAATGCTCAAGATTCGCGAGTGTTCTCGGGCATAGTAGATATTTTGGTTGCGTTTTATTTCTGGGCCGCTCCAAAGATGGAATCCTTTTTCGAGGGTGCGGCCAAAAAAATCGAAGGGTTTGGCGATAATATGCGCCAAGCCTTTGTGCAAAAAAAACGATGACTTCGCGGCTGCGGTTTCGTGCCCCGCGTTTACCGGTTCCATAGCCATTTGTTCCCACTGCATGCCTGGGTGCAGCGAAACGGTGCGCTCGTAGTCGACATTATTGCCGATGTAGAAGTTAATACCGCCATTGGAAGAGATGAAGACGAGGTCGGGCTCGGTGGCCCAATTTCGCCAGGTCACCGGCAAGATCACCAATAGCGTGGGCAGCAAGAACCAGATGACCCGTCGTCGTGGAGTGGGCTCGGCATCGCGCCGCGATTGCCAAAACATCCAAATGCAGAAGACCGCGGTAAAGAGCAGGATATTCGGGCGCGCAAGGGCGGCAAGCCCCGCTATAACGCCGGCGAGGATCCAGTCTCGGCGGCGATCTTCCTGTAAGGCGGTGCAGAGTTGGTGCAATAACAGCAGGTTGAGGGCTATTTCTACGGGAACGGCTAGTAGTTCGCCCTCAAAATAGAGAAAAGATCCGCAGACAGCGGAGAGCCCGCCCGCGATGCGGCCAACCCGTTCGCCAAAGGCGCGCCGGGCGAGCAGATACACCAGGACGCAGGACATGGCCCCTAATGCCGATTGCAGCAGCCGGATCCCGATAAAATACGAAGTGGGCAGCAGCCAACAGAAGAAGGCGAGCAGGTAAATATAAAGGGGAGGCTGCCAGTAGGGGTCGCCCCCCCCCCATATTTCGCCGCCGGCGATAAGTTGGGCTTTGTCGAGAAAGGTCCTCGCATCAACGACCGGCGCGTCGAAAAATGGGCTGTCGCGGTGTTCAAAGAGGTAGGTCAGGCGTGGTGCGAGCGCCGCGACAAAGAGCGCGGTGGGCAAGAGGCGGGTTGAGCTGTTCGTCATAGCTGAGGGAAAACTGCGTCAGAACGGCAGGGAGGGACGGGAATGCCTTTGCACTTCCGTCCCTCCCTGTGGACAATATGCCCAATGGGCGAGATCAATAGACGAGTGAAAGTGTGCCGGAACGCTCCGTCGACGTATTGTCGGAATCGACGAGGAGCCGGTAGAGATATAAACCCGGCGGCACCATCTCTCCCTCGTCGTTGTGACCGCCCCATTTGACTTCGAGTTTGCCGGCGCTTGACTCGCCCTTTTGCAATTGGGCGAGGCGGCGGCCGGAGAGATCGTAGATAGCGAGTTCGACCTCGGCTTCTTCGAGTAGCAGGAACAAGTTGAAGGTGAAGGTGATCTCGTCGTTAATGCCGTCACCGTTGGGCGTGAAGGGGTTGGGTGTAATAATTGGTGGATTGACGACATTGGCGATATCGTCGACGACGACGAGCCATGCATTGGTCGCCACTTCCGGCGTAGCATCGCCGTTGCTGGCCGGTTGCGGGATGGTTGAACCGGGTTCGCCGACCGCATCATTCCAGACCAGGCTCGCGAATTCTTTCGATCCGCGGAAGAGCTTGGATTTGAAGACGACCTCAATATTTTGGCCGAATTGAAAGTGCTCCGAGCTCATTCTGGGCACTTTAATCAGCAACTTCGGCGAGTTACTGACCGGATCAATAATGACTGATTGCGCGAATTGCCCCAAGCTGTCGGCGTTGTCGGTGTTGGGGGCGAGCCGCTCGGGATTGGTGCTCAGCAGGGGATCGTCCCCGTTGCCGATTCCGAAGATCTCAGTCCAGTCTTGGCCGTCAAGACGCAGGGTATCAATGCGGGTGTCAATGCTGGGAATGGCGATCTCAATGCGATTAAAAGCAGAGGTTTCACCCAAGTCAAATAGAGGTCGCATATAGTAGTGGAAGGATATTTCTTCGCCCAGCGGAACCCGTGGCGGGAAGATCTCGGCGACGACGCCACCCGAGACCAGCGGCGAGTCGTAGTCGAACTCGATAAAGTCCAACAATCCCGCGCTGTGTTGCTCGGTGTCAAAGAATATGCGAAACTGGATGTAGCGGGTGCCACCGGGTAGCGGCAACTGGACACCGCTTTGGTGCCACTCATCTTCAGGTAAGCTTTCGTCTATTAGTCCGTCTTCGAGATTAAAGGGGGCGGACCAGAAGCTCCAGCCCAGGCGCCCATCGTTGCCAAGGTCGACGCCGAGTTCGTTGTAAAGCAACTCGCGCTCGGGGACGCGGCCTTCGGAGATCTTGATCCACGAAAACAAGTCCAGGGCATTGCCGTCCCCGTCTTCGGTGGTAGTAAGGCCGGGGCCTAAGCGGCGGGCGTAGATGTTGG
>DQLG01000663.1 GCA_015660315.1 Candidatus Latescibacterota bacterium | reverse complement strand
GAGGCGCGCGCGTCGTCTTTGGCCAACGGGCGATCTAATTCTTCTTTGTTAAATAGGACGATATTCATCTTAGTTCGTTATTCCCCCTCGACATTTGTTTAGTCTCCACGGTATTCTTCTTATACCCATTGTTCAAGCACAATGGTATCTTACGTACTGTCGGTCCGCGCTTGAGGTGTTCCGGCTGTTAATAATATAAATGAGTGTGGGCGGGGACGGGTCACCCAGCATAGGGAGCATAATGCCATGCGACAGCAACGCACTATTTATTTTAACGATGCCCGGCACTACTACCTCTTCGCTTTCGAGCCGCCAATGACGCTTGAAGATGCGTGGGTGCCGATCGACGAGGTGGCGGGTACGGGGGTCGATACTTTTGCCTATGGGGTCGAGCGTGGGGATGGGTTGTTTTATCCGTCACGCGTCGGGATGATGTTTGGCACGGATATACAGCCCTTTGAGCAGGCGGCCTATTGGCGCACCTGGCACAATATGCAGGGCCTGATCGAGCGCGGGCTCGACCCCTTGATGGTGTTGATTGACCGGGCACACGACAAGAATATGGATTTCTGGGCGAGTTTGCGGATGGCAGGCTATGGCAAAATGGATCCAGCCCATAACCTGGCCAATGGCGGTGGGGGTTTGGCGCACGTGGAGGTGCGGGCTCATATCATGGAGGTGGTGCGCGAGTTGGCGGTCGAATACGAGACCGACGGCATCGAGTTGGATTTTGCGCTGCCGGGTGGGATGCCGAATATTCTGCGCAAAGAAGATGTCGAGGCGACGACACCGGTGTTGACCGACTATGTCGAGGAGTTGGCCGAGTTGGTGCGCAGGCAGCAAGGGGGGGTGGTCGGTGCACGGGTATTGCCGACCGAGGCGATGAATTTGGCGCAGGGACTGGATGTCAGGACCTGGCTGGAACGCGGTTTGGTAGACTTTCTGGTACCGATGCGCTACGGCTATATGATCCTCGACGGTGATATGCCGATCGATTGGATGATCGAAGCAGCGCACGAGGCGGATGTGTCGGTCTATGGCACATTGCAGCCTTATGTGCGCGACGAATCGACCGGAGCCGAACAGTGCATCTGGCCCGACCTCGCACAATTGCGGGCGGCTTCGGCGAATTTGTTGGATCGGGGCTGCGATGGGCTTTACGCCTGGTTTATGCGTTGGCCTTTAGGTGACCAGCAGCGCAACTCGCTGAGCGAATTGGGCGATCGGGATCTGATGCGGGAAAAAGACAAACACTATGTGTTGGCGAGGTCCGCACAAGATATGGAAAACCAGTATCCGGTGGCGCTGCCGATAGAGATCAATGCAGATGATCGACAGAAACACGCCATAGTTTTTTATTGTGCCGACGATGCGCAGGAGGGGCGCGTCAGCCAGGTCCTGTTGAAGATCAAGATCGTCGATCTGGTGTCGGAGGACCGCCTGGAGGTCGCGCTGAACGGCAAGTCGCTGGTGTCGGAGGTCTGCCGTCGTGAGTACGGCTGGATCGTTGCGCCATATCAGAGTATGTGGCTGGTGTTTGACTTGCAGAAGGTGCGGCCACGACAAGGGGAGAATCTGCTAGAAATCTCGTTGGTGGGGCGGCCGGAGGATCTGGCCAGTCCGCTGAAAGTTGCTGAGGTGGAGGTCTTGGTGAAATACCATCCGTTGCCGAGCGGTTTGGCGTAGGGGTTGCCGGAGATGCTTTCTGTTTTGATGTGGTGGCATCGCTCTATTTAAGTACACATTTGCCGATGGAGGTGGGCTGCGGGGCTGACCGCAGCAGGGATTTTAAAAATCCCTCGGGCCGTCGCGCTTGGTCACGACCACTCCCCCTGTGCTCTTCTAGGCCCGCGGCCACCCCCTCCGCCTAGCTAAGGCCTGAGGTGAAAATACCCGCGGTAGCCTATTCCCTCTACCTTGCTAAGGCTTGAGACAGATAAGGCCGGTGTCGGTTTTAAATGTTTGGGCGGTTGGGTGTTAACGTAGCTTTTACAAAATTCTCCGGGCTTGTCGTCTGCACTTTTTTGTGTTCATATAATGGCGTTCAAATACGGCTATGACCCGGCGATTTTGGATCTTAACTAAAAAGTCTATTTCAACGAACAGTCCGTTTTGTCGCCGCAGATCCGCGAGACGATCCAAGGGTTGTGCCTGAGCAGTTGTGAAAACCAGTACGGTTCGATTATGCACGCCCGGGGCATGATCGAGCAGGGGTTTGACTACGAAGATATGAAGCAGTTGGTTGCATTTCAGCGCTTGCCCAACCGGGGCCGTATTTTTACACGGCATCTGTGATAAATAAATCGAATGCTGGGGGGCTTTGGCGTAGGCCCACCGATCTTAATGCTCGTAAGTATTTCCTTTTAGTATCCCAACTCCTGCTCCATTTCCCCGACCACATCCACGATCACCTGTGCGACTTGCTCGATCTGTTCTTCATTAATGGTAAAGGGCGGGCTGATGGCGATATGGTCGCCATTGACGCCGTCGATCATGCCCGCCGAACCCGGCATAATTAGCACACCCTTGTCGAATACGCGGTTGACGAAGGCGGAGGTGACACCCTGCTGAGGGTCGAAGGGTTCGCCGGTGCTTTTGTCTTTTGAGAATTCGACGCCATTGAGCAGCCCGTGCCCGCCGCGTACCGCGCTGACGATCGGCGAGGCTTCTAAAGGCAGCAGCTTTTCGTGCAGCAAATCGCCCATTTTAGCGCAGCGGGCGACGAGGTCGTTGTCGGCGATATAGTTTTGCACTGCTAGGGCGATGGCGCAGGAGAGCGGGTTGCCGCCGTAGGTGTGGCCGTGCACATAGTGGTTTTGCTTTTTGTAGATACCGTCGTAGATCTCGTCGCGAACCAAAGTGGCGGCAATGGGGGTATAGCCGCTGCTCAAGCCTTTGCCTGTGGCCATGATATCGGGCACTACGCCTTGCCAATGCTCGATGCCAAAATTTTTGCCAGTGCGGCCAAAGCCGGTGACCACCTCGTCGATGATCATCAGGATGTTGTGGCGGTCGCAGATCTCGCGCAGGGTCGGGAAGTAATCGGGTGGGGGTTTTAGGCCGCAGCACGAGGTGCCCGAAATAGGTTCGGCGATAAAGGCGGCGATATAATCCGCACCCTCTTGTTTGATAACGCGCTCCAACTCCTCGGCGCAAGAGAGGGTGCAGGCGGGTTGGCCTTTGCAGTATGGGCAATGCGAGGGATTGGGGAAGGTGATGTGCGGGAAGTCGAGCAGATAGGGCATATAGTCCTCGCGCCAAGTCGAGCGACCCGACATCGACAGGGCACCGAGGGTATTGCCGTGCCAGGACTGCCAACGGGTAATGACTTTGTATTTTTTCGGGTTGCCGGTCTCGAGGTGGTATTTGCGGGCGATCTTGAGCCCGGCCTCGGTGGCTTCAGAACCGCCAGAGACGAAGAACACGCGGTTGAGGTCGCCGGGAGCCATGGCGGTGAGTTTGTCGGCCAGATCGATCTGCGGCTGAGTGAGGAAGCGGGCGTAGGTGAAACACACTTTGTCGGCTTGGGTTTGCATTGCGGCGGAGATTTCGGGCACGCCGTGGCCGATGGAGACAACGTGTACGCCGGCGCAGGCGTCGAGGTAGGCGCGGCCGTCTTCGGCGTAGAGGTAGCAGTCCTTGCCGTGGGATATTTGTGGCCAGTTGTTCGTGATGACGCGATGGAAGATGCTGTCGGTGGCAGTTGTCATGGACGGTGATCCTTTCGAAACAAACGAAGGCGGTGTGTTGCGATTGTTGCGCGGAATATATGAAGTGGGAGGGCGCGCGTCTACAAAGCATATTTTGTATACTTAGGCCGTCTTAAAAAGTCGAGGGTGGGGGGGATGTGCAGTTTGTCTCTAAACAATCTGGGGCTTTAACATGAGTTATGTCGAGGAGCTATTTTCGCTTGGGGGTAAGACGGCGGTGGTGACGGGCGCCGGGCGCGGCTTGGGGCGCGGGATCGCTGAAGCGTTGAGTCGGGCTGGGGCTAGGACGCTGTTGGTGGGAAGGAACGCCGAGCGTTTGCAAGTGGCGCGGGAAGAGTTGGCGGCTTGGGGTGGGGAGGTGCTGGCACGGCCTGGTGATTTGG
>DQLG01000428.1 GCA_015660315.1 Candidatus Latescibacterota bacterium | reverse complement strand
TATTTATAAATAAGTTATATGTTTTTATGTTGATTTTTGTAAACTCTTGTTTATCAACGACTTAAAAAAAGTGTCCACAGTATTGCTATAAATAATCTCACTAAAACCATGGATCGCCCTTAATGGGGATCGCAAGTCATGGGAAACCGAGCATGGAAATGACTCCAATTCGCGATTCGTAACCTCCAACTCCCCGTTGCGTTTAGCCATTCTTTCCTCTAGCTCTGAATTGAGCTTGGTAATCTCTGCTGTCGCTTTAACCCGATCTGTTATATCTTGGCCAATACCAATGAGACCGACTGCCATCTCTGATCAGTTAAGGGTTGTTGATTAGATTTGCCGAAGGATCTGTGGTAATATATCTCTTTATTTATTAGGGCCTTATGCCTCGGGAGACCGACAACGATGATCACCGACGCACAATTGACCGCATATGAAGAACAAGGGGCAGTAACGATTGACAGTCCCTTTACTGAAAAAGAATTGGATCGAGCGGAAGCCGCCTGGGACCGCCTAAAACAAAATAGCCAACCGCCCTACGAAGACCCGGATTATATCGACATAATCCAGCACCCGTTTTTCGAGCAGGTCGCCCAAAAAGTATTGCGTGCCAATACCGTGCATTTATGGTGGGGTTTAGCCCCGCATGAACGCGCGCCGTCCGAGCCGCCCTATGGCGATTATAAAGAGCAATGGGCACGCGGCTGCCACACCGATATTCAGGCTACATTGGAAGATTTCGAAGCCACCCCCCGCCGGATGCGGGCCGAGCTGTGGTTTTGGCTCAACGACGTGCCCACCGACCGCGGCGCGATGCGCATCCTGCCCGGCAGCCATCGGCCGATCATGGCGCACTGGAGCAAAGTCCTCACATCCGAACACAAAGCCAAGCTACCGCGCGTGCACGGTTTGCGACCAGTCCCGGTCCCCGATACCGCGACCGCCTTCCCCGAGCACGTGCCCGATCTAATCGACACGCCCTGGTCTGCATGCGAACCCACTCCCTTCGGCGCCAAGCGCGGTCAGATTCTGGTCCTTTGCAGCGCCGGCCTGCACTCGGCCTGGCAGAACGAAGACAGTGTGCCGCGCAAGGCGATGGGCACCTCGTGGATCGCCGAGGGCGTATCTTGCGGGCTGCCGAAAAATCAGCGCGACGGAGTAATCGACTTCTTCCCCAAACTGCGCGCGCAACTGCACCCGGATCGCGCGCATATCGCGCCCGACGATTTCGACTGGCTTTTTGAGAGCGACTATCAGCCGCAGTGGCCGGAGACTTTTCTGCCGACCGAAACCTCATAAGTAGTCAATCTATGCGCACACGCCGCGCCCAGACCATATAGAGAGGATCCGCTTGCGTGGGGCAGTCCCGTGTGCGGATATCACACCAATTTTCGCCGAAATAACTTTCGACCAACTCGACATGTTGCACATCATCCATGGCCAACCACAGCGCTATGGCTTTTTGCGGGAAACAGCGATTAGAAAAACTGAGAATAAACGGGGCTCCCGGTTTGAGCACCCGGTTTACTTCGCGAAAGATTGCCAAAGGTCGAGTCATATATTGCACCGAGACGGTGCAAGTGACCGCGTCAAATAACTGATTCGCAAAGGGCAGTTCCGGCGCGGCGTTCAAATTGTGCACCAACCATTGATCTAATTGCGGATTATCCGCCAGTTCCTCGGCGTTCATGCCCAAGCCGGTGACATGGCCGGGATTTAGATCTGGCGGGTAATGCGAACGCCAACTACTCATCAAATCCAAATAGCGCCCGCCCGGCTCCAGATATTCGGCCAGAAAACCAGTCAACGCCGCAATCGCCCCTGCGTCGATATGCACGACTTTGCGCGGTTGCTCGTAAAAGAGGGCATCAGCGGTTTCTTCGGCTCGCTCGAAACATTGCGCTGTTAGATCTTGTGGATCAATCAAGGCAAAGTCTCCCGTCAACGGCATCGACAACGCTCAAGCGAAATACTCCTCATCTTCGCGCAACGCGTTGCGGTGCGGCAGATATTCGACGATCAGTTCTATATCGGCCAGCGTCACCGGATGGATCAACTGCGCGTCTTTCTCCAACACTTCCACACCTAGTCTATTAACCCCCACTAGCGGCAAACGCTGGAGTTGCTTTAAATCCACGTGCAGTCGGTAGGCGTCGACTGCATAGTCTGGCCGGGGCCGCAGTTGGTAGGTCCAGTCGGCTTTGCGCCATGCTTCTTCGGGTATCTCTTCGCCATTCCAGATCAACCGGACCCGGTCTGTATAGGTCAGATGTTGCAACAAGACCCGCAACTCGCAGCGCCATAACTCACCCGCCGCCGCCCGCCCCGCCACATCATCGCCGACCTCCAGCCTGCATTCGTGCGCCGGTGCAGCACACGCCAATTGCGCAGGTAATTGTTCGGCCAATCCGTAGGACGGGGCCGTATTCGCGTTATAGGGCAGACCGAGCCGATATTTCTTGTCGAAACCCGCCAACAGATCCGGATACCCCATAAAACGCAGCCGTCCCGTCGCCTCGTCGTCATAGGGATAGCGCTTAGGCGCGGGATAGTAGGTGTGAAACAACACGCCTTGCGCCCCCGCAGCATAGGCATTGGCCGCCGCGGCCCGCACCACGGGGCGTGAAAGCTCCGGGTGATTCGCCGATTCGATGCCCGCCAATACCCGCACTGGTGTGCCTGCCGCTGCCTCGACCATCGCCTGCAAACCGGTCGTATCGTTTGCAAAACCGCCGACGATCTGCATGCCGATCACCGCGTCGACAATGCCTTCTTTAATCCAGGTTTCCACATCCATCCCCATCGCCTTGTTGCCGGCAAGCGTCGCACCTATCCGAATCACCAATCGCTTGGCCCGCCCCTGCGCGTTTGCCGCCTCGTCGCAGACCTGGCGTATCGCCCGCATCCACTCGGTCAAGGTCTCTGTGTGCTCGGCAACCTCCGCCCGGCCGATAAACGGCGCATAATCGCTCATATTCAGCTCGATGCCGTCTGTCGGATAATCGCCGAGCAGTTCTGCGACCACTGCCAAGCGGTCTGCCCGCACTTGATCGACTGCAAAAGACAATCGCTCGGGATTATCGTATTGGGCTTGCAGATAATCTGCTTCCTCACCGACCCGCCATTCGGGGTGCTCTGTCGTAAAATCGGCAACCCGGCAGTTTGTGACGCGATCGTGCGGTGTGTGCAGCATATTCAATAGCAGGTGCGGCAAAAAGCTAAATCCGCGCCGTTGTGCGTGCTCGCACACCAACATCAGCGGATCGGTGCCGCTCTCAATCATCGCCTTGGCGTTTTGTGCCGCCCGCCACCAGATATCGTGGTCGGTCAAATCGACATTG
>DQLG01000695.1 GCA_015660315.1 Candidatus Latescibacterota bacterium | reverse complement strand
CCAGGTAAGCCCACCACCAACCCCGGTCATCAGCAGAAGATCGCCCGCTTGCAGCCGGCCTTCGTTGACGGCTTCGGATAGCGCGATGGGAATGGTCGCGGCCGTGGTATTGGCGCAATGGTCGATATTAATCATCACCTTTTCCGGTGCGAGATCCATGCGCTGAGCCGCCGCGTCAATTATGCGGCGATTGGCCTGGTGCGGTACAAAAAGTTTGAGATCGGCACCGGTGAGCCCGTTGCGCTCGATTAGGCTCACCGAAACTTCGGCCATTTTCACCACCGCGAACTTAAAGACGACAGATCCTTCTTGGCGTATGTAGTGTAAACGCCCATCCACCGTCTCATGCGAAGGAGGATGCAGACTGCCACCGCCCTTGATGTTCAGGCATTCGACATTCGAGCCATCGGAGTAGAGTTCAAAATCGATCAACCCGGACTCACCGTCCTCGCTGCGCTCCAGGATCACCCCTCCTGCCCCATCGCCAAAGAGCACACAGGTCGCGCGATCTTCAAAGTCGAGGACCGTGCTCATCTTGTCAGCGCCGATGACCATCACCCGACGATGAGCACCACTTTCGATAAACTGCGCACCGGTGGCAATGGCAAATACGAAACCGGAACATGCCGCCGATAAGTCGTAGGCCCAAGCCCGACTCGCACCGATTGCGTTTTGCACCAGGCATGCTGTCGCGGGGAAAACCATATCGGGCGTTATCGTCGCAACAATAATCAGATCGATATCGTCACCGGTAAGCCCGCGCCGTTGCAAAAGTCCCTCTGCCACGGCGATCGCCATCTTGGAAGTCGGCTCGTCCTCGGCGAGGAAACGCCGTTCGCTGATACCCGTACGCGTACGGATCCATTCGTCGGATGTATCAACGAGTTTTTCAAGATCGGCGTTGGTAACGACCCTCTCGGGCAAAAAATGCTCGGTTGCGGTAATCGCCGCCCTGTACCTCTTCTCCCGTTCAGCCACTCAATTCCCCACCCCCACTATGGCCTAAACTTCAGGCTCCATGTATTCGCGGCCTCGATAGTAGCCGCAACTGGCACAAACGCGATGAGGAAGGGCGGGCTGCCCGCAATGGGCACATGTAGTTCTAGCCGCCGCCTTGATCTTCCAATGGGTGCGCCCCTTGTCACGGCGTGAGCGCGAAATTTTTCTTTTAGGTACTGCTGCCACGTGAAGCTCCTTTCAGGTGCTTTCTTCTGATGATGAAAATTCGATCTTTCCGAGCGCGGCCCAACGCGGGTCCGTCTCTTCCTGCTTGTCCTTATTCGAGTCCTCCGTTAAATCCTCGCCACACTGCGGACAATTTCCCTCGACATTCGCAGTAGGAAGCCGCATCGGCAGATCAAGAATAATCGCCTCGCGGATATATTCGCCTATATCAACTTGGCGAGTGCCTGGATCAACAATTTCGATATAACCGTCTTCTTCGGCCGACTCCAATTCCTCGGGGCTGGCCTGCCTGCGCTGCACCGACAGATGAAACCGAGCCTCGACAGCCTGCTCGGCCGCCTTGAGACAGCGATAACAATCGCCAGCGATCTTGCAGGACACGACTCCCTCGAGGTTGAAGTTGTCCATGCTGCGCCGCACTTTGACCTCCGCTTTGACCAACGAGTGAAAAGTGAAAAACTCGTCTTTGAGCTCTAAGTCCTCGCTGTGCAATTCGAGCGAGAAGACATTCTGCCCCTCCTCGAGATCGTCGAGTGTCAGCAAAGCATAGGAGCTGTCGGCCATGGTTCGTTTATTCGCCGAAGAAAAACTCGATCTCGATCGCCGCATTGTCGGTCGAGTCCGAGGCGTGTACCGCATTGAACTGCACATCAGTGCCGAAGTCACCGCGAATGGTGCCGGCGGGCGCTTCGTTGCTATTGGTCGGGCCGATATAGCCGCGCAAGTGCGCTACGGCATTCTCGCGCTCAAGTACCATCGGCACGGCGGGACCCGACGTCATGAATCCCACCAACTCGCCGTAGAAGGGCCGCTCGCGGTGTACCGCATAAAAATCCCCGGCCCGCTCCACCGACAACTCGACCATGCGCAATTGGCGCACTACAAAACCCTCGCTCTCGACACGGGCGATAATTTGACCGATGGCGTTTTTGGCGACGGCATCGGGCTTGACGATCATCAGCGTACGTTCCATGAACGTTTTTTCCTTATAGTATTAAGTTCCAGATTCAGGCGAAGTCTTTTAAAATAGGAGCTACTTTAATTTATGTCAACGGGTGTACAAAGAAGCATAATTCTCCTAAGTAATGTTCCTGCAAGGAGTTCGGGTGACAATTGTCTTGACAGAGTAACACCTCCGCCCTAGATTTGCCCCGTTATGAATCATCCACTTCTAGCAGAGGAAGGCAAAGCCATCCGCGATCCGGTCTGGGGCTATATCCACGTCCCCGACCCCGTATTGGCCCTTGTAGACACCGAGGACTTCCAGCGCCTTCGCAATATTACCCAACTCGGCTATGTGCACCTGGTCTACCCAGGCGCTCGTCACTCGCGTTTCGAGCACTCCTTGGGCGTCTATCATCTGGCCAAGGAGTTTTTAACCCGCCTACTCGACTCCGACCCGCCGCTCGAGTTGGGAGAGGAGGACGTGCGCGTCTTTATCGCCGCCACTCTGCTACACGATATCGGCCATTACCCCTTCTCGCATACATTAGAAGAGCTGATGCCTTTTTTCGTACTGCACGAAGAGAGGGCCCGGCAAATCATCGAGGACCGGGACGGAGCGATTTACCAGGTACTCAAAGAATCATTCCAAATTGACCCGGTGCGCGTCGCCAATGTCATCGATTACAAGAACAAGGACCGGGAGGTCCCTGCCGCTGACCTATTGCTGGCTAATATCCTCAGCGGCACCCTAGACCCCGACAAGATCGACTACCTGCTGCGCGATTCTATGTTCTGCGGCGTCCCCTTCGGCGAGAGCGTCAACCGCGACCGCCTAGCCGCGTCAATCAAATTCGACTCAGAGCGCAAGCGGTTGGCCATCACCAGCAAGGGCGTCTCCGCCGTCGAAGCGCTCGTTTTTACCAATTACCTAATGTACCGTAACGTCTACTGGCACCACGCAGTGCGTTCCGCCTCCGCAATGTTCAAGCGCGCCGTGCAAGAGATCCTGCTGCACCCGCAAAACCAGCTCGACTCATCGGGTTTCCACCGCCTGACCGAGAGCGAATTGGTGTCAATGCTGCAAGACGAGCAGAAACGTCTCGGCCTCGAAAACTCGGCGCAGTTACTCGCCGGCACGATCCACCGCCGTCTCTACAAAGTCGGCGCGGTCATCCATCCCGGCGAACGCAAACAAGACCTGATGCACTATCTCTACGACCTCTTCCACAACCCCAACAAACGCCGCGACAAGGAAATCGAGCTCTGCCGGATTTTTGGCGAAAAACTCGGCCGGTCGTTCGAGGGTCACGAGATCCTCATCGACATCCCCGGCTTCAACAAAACCCCCGAAGTCGATCTCAAAGTCTTTTACGGCCAAGAGATCCCCTCCGACAAGACCAACCCGCTGACTTTCGACGACCCCGAAGTCACCCGTCTGCGCGATTCTTTGTTGCACAATTTCGAGGACCAAGCCAAGATCTTCCGCAT
>DQLG01000646.1 GCA_015660315.1 Candidatus Latescibacterota bacterium | reverse complement strand
TGCAGCCACCCGATCGAGGTCCGGTCGGCGATGACCTGCAGCAAAAGAGGCAAACGTTGTTCATCCTGCAATACGCCTATGAGCTTGATACCGACATTGCGCCGGCCCAGTGGGATTTCATACCACGCTTCGGATACGAGCAGACGATCGGCCTGATAGCGCAAATAGGCCAATTCAGCCGACTCCATTGCCTCAACCCCACCCACCTCCGCGATACGCGCGATAATCCAGCGCATGAGAGTGTTAGGATCGGTCGGCAAACCACGATTGGCTTGCGGAAATTTCAAGCTTAGCGGCGGCGGCCGCTGGCCGGCGACTAAACTGTCCAACTCGACCATGATCAATTCGAGACTGTCGAGCCGTGGAATCGCCTTAGCGGCCTCACCCATCGCCCGTAAACGGCTGTCGTCGGCGCACAATTCGAGTACCTGCCGCGCCAACTTGCCCCCGTGCAAATGGCTAATAATCTGCGCCTGCCGCCAAGTACTTTCTTGATAGACCACCAACCCGGCGCCTAGCCGTTCGATCTCCCGGGCGTTAATCGCCTGATGGTCCTCGGCCGAAGAGGGCAATGGTACGATCAGCGCTGGCGTACCGCTAACCCCAAGTTCAGTCAGCGTCCCAGCCCCTCCACGGCAGATCACCAAATCAGCCGCGGCAATCAAAACATCGATCCGGTCCGCATAGTCAAAACGTCGGTACCACCCCTCCTCGTCTCCCATGCCCATCTGCGCCAGGGCGGCTTTGGTTTCGGCTATTGCATCATAATCCGAACCCTTATAGCGCCCAGTAATATGCAAGACGGTTAAACCACCCGCATCGCGCCAGGCCGGCAGGGCTTCGATCACCGCCTCATTTATAACGCGCGCGCCACCGGAACCGCCAAAGGCCAGAATAACCTTGTGCTCTGCTTCAATGCACAACTTCTCGCGGGCAACGAGCGAGTCCAGTGCGAGGAAACTTCGGCGCACTGGATAGCCGACCACGGCGACCCGCTTCATATCGAACCAACGCCCGGCTTGCTCGAACGCCACGCCAATGCGTTGTGCTAATCGACCTACAACCTGATTCAATAAACCCGGATGCGCATTGGGTTCATAGAGGAAGACCCGTGCGCGCAATAGCCCGATCTTAGCGAGCATCCCATAGGCAAAAAGTATCGGCGCGCTGACATAGCCTCCGGTGCCAATAATAACCTGCGGACGGTAGCGCAATAAAATCCAAGCCCCCTGCATGATTCCAACACAAAGGGTCAACATAAACCACATTAGGGCCGACAGTGAACTCGAGCGCGGAAAGGGCTGGGAACGAACGAAGCGGATCGGATAGTCGTGGTCGGGCACGACCCAGGATTCCAATTTGTCCTTGCGCCCCACATAGAGGAACTCGGCATCGGCGTGCTGCTGGCGAATTTCGTCGGCTATCGCCAAAGCCGGGTAAACATGCCCCCCTGTACCACCACCGGTGAGTAGGTATTTCATTTTTGCAGAGTCACCTCAACGAGAGCCTCGAGTTGGTCGAGCCCCATGGGTTTGTCGATAAAGCCGTCGAAACCATAACCCGACAAATCCTCAGCCCCGAGAGACCCCGAAACCGCCAGTACCGGCACGCCGTAAAATTTGCTGCGCAAATTGCGCATTAGAGTGCAACCGTCCATCTCCGGCATACGCATATCGGCAATGATCAGATCGAGCCTCTCTTCTGGTATGATTCTCAGGGTCTCGGCGCCACTTTGCGCCTCAACGACCATAAAGGTGTCAAGGGCCTCTATTTTTTGTTGTTGCTGTCGCAACTGACGCTACAGCAACGATAGAATATGGCGCTATTGACTATTTATCACCTAGTTATAACCAATATAGATACAACCAGTTTTGGTGTCTAACACAAACTATAGCTGCAAAAGCCACGCATCAAGCAATTCGCCCGTCTATCGCCTTTGGCCGACAATTTCATTATAATATCCAACCAGCTTTCCCTATCGCCTACCCACAGGAACCAGACCATGCGCACCAACGATCCGACACTTAGCCGTGAACAAATGGCCCACTATAATCAACAGGGGTATTTAGTCGTCGAGGATTTGCTTACAGACGACGAGGTCGACGCCTTCGTCCGCCATGAGATCGAGCACACCGACCGACCACGCCACTTACAATTGCACCGCGAAGACGAAAAATGGTTAGACCTCGCCCACCATCCCGTGATTACCGGGGTCGTGCAGCAATTACTGGCCGGACATCCTTTCATCGTCCAGACCATGTACATGAACAAACAAGCCCAGGGCGGCACGGGCATCGCGTTGCATCAAGACACCCACTATATCCGCAACGAACCCAACTCGCTGATGGCCTGCTGGTTGGCGATGAGCGATACCGACGCCGGTAACGGCGGCCTTTGCGTGGTGCCCCGCAGTAATCAAAAAGGCCTATACGAATTCGGTAAAGTGCGCGACGAGAGCGAGCATACCTCCTGGGAAAGAGATTACCCGATGCGCGACCGCTCCGGTAAGGAATGGGCTGAAACCATGCATTCGTTCGACATTGAGGGGGTTACCGACAACGAGGTTACCAAACTGACGGTCCGCAAAGGCGCCGGCGTATTTTTCACCGGCATGACCGTGCACGGCTCCTATGCCAACTACTCGACCGACCGGCCGCGCTTAGCCTTCGCGACACATTATATCCGCGAGGATACCTGGATCTATCGCACCGACATTCAGGATACCGTAGCGGTGCGCTAAACGCGAAATAACCCGCTGTAGGGTTTGGGATCGGCCAATATCCCACCGCTTTGTGCATAGAACGAATCGTGCAAAACAAAACCGCCGCCTTCCGGTTCCAACCACCGTGCCCCGGCACATGGATGTTCGGCCAACATCCGCCGCCAAGCTTGCGCCCCATAATTTTCCCGGCCATTGGTCTCCATAATACCGCCTTTTAGCCCTGGAAAAGCAGGCAGCCGCCCGGCCACATTCTTATTCCAATCGACGAGAATCGGCACGCAGGCATTATCCGCGACAAAGGCTTGCAGACCGACGGCATCCGCCGCCTGGATCATCTCCAGCGCCAACGACAACGTTTTCCCTGCGGCTTTGACCGCAATCGCCCCGTAGCCCTGTTGCGCTCGTATCGTTACGTCTTCGGCCGCATGCAAACTCTCATCTGCCGCTAAACACGCAGGTACTTGGCTGACATCCACCGCCAATTCTTCTACTAACGGCTCTTCAATTACAACAATTCGCTCGCCCATGCCGATTCGTTCGGCGTGACGCAAAAGTTGCAGCAAAGCCTCCACACTCTCGTAGCGACCATTGGCGTCGAGGTAGTATAACACCCGCCCGCTTTCCGTCATCGACGTTTCACGATCTTTTAGCATCTCGTGCAAATGACTCAACCATTCGCAATCCTTGGCCAGCATCTCCGCTTGATCGCCTGGTTGACCAATTTTTATTTTGAGCAAATAGGCACCCAGCTCTACCATTGCGTGAACCTCCGCCGGGGTCGAGGCATAACCAATAGCCGGTACCGATGCGACGTGTTGCTGCCTGTGCTTTAACAAGCCGCGTTCACCAGGCGACAACATCGCGTCAAAGGTTGCGGTCCCAGATTCTCGGGCCGCGAGCACCCAAGCTGCATTGTCGAGCGCAACCAAAGCGTTGAGCGTAAATGTCTGGCGCAAATCTGGCTGTCGTGTGATTTCTTGTGCATAAGCGTGCACCTCGGGTAAGACCTGCCGGAAGATTTCCCGCTGCCCAACAAACGACCGATCACGCACCAGAGCAAGTGCCCTTTCCAACACCGCCACCATCAGCGCATTGCCCCCAACCTCGCTGTGCGCTGCAAAAACGCGGGCGTCAGACCACAGCACCGCCAAGCCCCCCACGCCAAAGGCCGTCCGCCCCTTATCGTCCTGCAAGCGAACGACGAGATTCCATTTCTCGTGAAAGGCCGATCCCTTGAAGGCAAAGGGCCGAATAAAGGGTTCGCGTTGAATTTCGAGATTTGCGGTTGCGATATGCATTACTTGTATCCTGTCGCAGGAACTTTATAGATTTCGATCAGCCGCGCATAACAAGAGACCGGGTGCGCGCAGAAGGCACGTAGAAGGCGCGTAGATCTTCGCCGAGGCCACCCGCAACGGCGGCTACGGCGACGTGGGATAATGATATTTACTAGCAACATCGCTGAAGATTCGGATAAAATTGCGGCGGTCAAACGAATCTATAGCGGGAAGTAAATCTACATTAACTAGGGGGATTACTGCTCTTTTTGTAGACCTTGTAAAATCAACAAACACTCCATCACCGCACGCCCATGATGATAGGCTGCTTTCCACTCCCCGGCCTTGACGCCCTTGGCTCTTCCTTGCGCGTCGATCTCCTCAAACCATTCACCGTTTTCCCAGTCGACTTGATACACGTTGATCCAGCGCAATATATCGGAGAAGTATTCGAAATAGTGCGGCTCTCCCGTAAACTTGAACATATGCAGGGCGCTGAGCATCGCCTCGCCCTGAACCCAAAAGACCTTATTCTTGCGGCCAGCCGGTTGCCCGAGGCGACCCGTATTAAAAAAACCGCCCTGCTCGTGGTCGTAGCCCTGCTCTAAACCATAATCCCACATCCGCCGCATAAAATCGCCAAACGGCCCCTTGGATAATTCAGCGCCTTCTAAGGCTTCGATCAACATCGACACATTCTCAACATCGTGACCATAATAGACCAGGTCGTACCAGCGCCCCGTCAATGGCGTCCAGTCCAATTGATAACCATCGGTGCAGGCGCCATGGCGCTTGCGCCAGACGGCATTGCTCTGTATCTGGATCAGTTCGATCAACCGCTCCCTGGCCAGCGGATCTCGCGAGAGTCGATAATAACTCGTCATCGCCTCCAGCAGATGCAGGTGCGTATTCATCAGCTTTGTCGACGGCGTGGTATAAAAGAAGGTCATGCTATCGGCCGGCGCATGGGACCAATCACGGCGAAAATACTCGATATACCCCCCGTGCTGCTTGTCGTGCGCACGCTCTTCGAGCAGGGCAAAATGCGTTTCGGCTAGCTGTTTGGCTTCAGGATCAGCGCTGGCCAGCGCGTATTCGCTCAGTGCATAAAGGCCGAAGGCCTGCCCGTAGAGATGCCGGTCGGCCATGGTCGCCTGTTTGCCTTTGGCATCAACTGCCCAGTGAAATCCACCATATTCGCTATCCCATAGCGCGTCGCGCATAAACTCATAGCCATGTCGGGCGGCTTCGAGGTGCCGGGTATCGCCCAAGCCCGATCGGTAGAGCCGCGAAAAAAACCACAGCATCCGCGCCTGGGTTACCAGATATTTTGGCGCATCGCCCTGATATACCCCCTGTATGTCGTGATTCAGCCGATAACCGCCGTGCTGCGTATCGATACTTTGCGGATACCAAAAAGGCAGCATATTCTCATAGAGAATCTTGCGCAAAGTCCGCGCTCGTTGAGCAAGAACCTCGGGCTCAGCCGCCAACGCCGGAGCGGCCAGCAGACAACTACACAATATCAAGCGCGCAAGTATCACGGTTGCCCCTCGGCGCGTATTTTTTTCAACAGACGCAACGATT
>DQLG01000654.1 GCA_015660315.1 Candidatus Latescibacterota bacterium | reverse complement strand
CTTTGGAGAGAAAACCCGGTTTATCTGCGATAATTTAAAGATCATTTGCTGCGAAGATGAGAGAGGTGAACACAGCGACCGCTTTCCTCGTATTTTACTGATATTGATGACACTCCCCCGCCTCGTTATGCGTTGTAATTACTATAAGCAAAAACAAGCACTACCGGCAACTATTGCTCCGTTGACAGACGGGCGGCAGTGGCGTAACTATATCGCAAGGGCTTTCGACAAACATCTAGCGTGGGAGTAATTCAAAAGTATGGCAGATCACCCAATTTTTACACCGGATCAAGAGAAAGAAATACTCGACTTTTTTCGCCAAGAGGGTTACGCTGTCGTTGCGGATGCGTTGGCGGTGGACGAGATTGCCTTTCTCAACGATTTTGTCGACCGCTCTAAAACCGAGATTCCCGACGAGTGGGGGCCGGACAAACGCGGTTGTTATTCGCATGGGCAGGTTTTGGTCAATCACCCTGAGTTGGATCATTATGTCCAGTATGAGACAACTTTTCCGCTGATCGATGAAATTATGGGGCCGGGCGCGCGTTTTGCCCAATACGACTTTCGGGATATCCCGCCGGGCAATGGCGATAGCGCCATGGACTATCACAAGGACGGCCTCAATTACAAACCGCCGCAACCACCCCAAGTGGGTCCCTATGGCTGCAAGTATCTCTGTGCGATTTACCATTTGAGCGATGTGGATGCGAGCACGCCGCGTTTTTGTGTGGTGCCTAAGAGCGGGCCTTATGCGTCGATGGAAGAGGCGCAGCAGCAGTTGGGCGGGGCCTATCGCGAGGTAGCTATCACTGGTCCGGCGGGTACGGCTGTGCTCTACGATATCTCGATCTTTCATAGACGGCTGGCCGGTGAGCAAGAGAAAGGCCGGCGCACCCAGCACAATTATTTTAGCTCTCAGGGCAACCCCCCGCTCACCAGTTGGGTGCTGATTCCCGAACGACTGGCCGAACATCCGCAACCAGGCTTATGCGAGTATTTCAGTGCTTGGCCGGAGGTGACCCAGACCTTTGCTGACCAGGGTTATGCCGCCGAATTCTATCGCGAACACGTAGTGGGCAAGCCCACCTGAAGTCATCGTTTGAAAAAGAAAATTCCCTCCACTTACCGTCGCTATCTCGACGATCGCCATCAAATCGAGCTGAAGGGCTCCGGGCTGACATTCAAGGCGGTGCTGCTCGGTTTGGGGCTAGTTGTCGCGATTAGTACTGGCGGTCCTTATTCGATCTGGATGGTCGGTTCCTCGGAGATGACCTGGTCTTATTTTCCGATTCTCGTTGGGGCACCGCTTTTTATCCTGGTGTTGCTCAATGCCCTGCTCAAAAGGGTGCGCGAAGCCTATGCTCTGAATGCGGCCGAATTGGTCACCATCGTTATTATGGGGCTGGTCGCCAGCGGTATGCCAATTTTTATCGTCGGGCTGATTTTGAGCATTGTTTCCAAGCCCTATTACGGGGCGATGCCCGACAATGATTGGGCGCGTCTAATTCAGCCGCACTTGCCGAGATGGGCGATCCCGGACCCGGCGGAAGACGCGATGCGCTTTTTTTACGAGGGCTTGCCGGATAAGGCGCTGGCGATTCCGTGGGGGGCGTGGGCGGGTCCGCTATTGTGGTGGTTGGCGTTGGTCTTGGCGCTTTATTTTGTCGGCTTTTGCACGGTGGTGGTATTGCGGCGGCACTGGATGCAGCGCGAAAGGCTGAGCTTTCCTCTGACCGAGGTGGCGCTGATGCTCACCGAAGAAAGCCCTTCCTCGGTATGGCCGCCGGTACTCAAGACCCGTGTTTTCTGGATCGGCTTTGCGATTCCGTTTACGCTTATAGCATTCAATATTCCCAGTTATTTTCATCCAGGGCTAGTACAGGTGCCCATCTTTCAGAGCATTCCCTTCCAGTTAATCTCGCATGTCCCGGCCGTCGAATTGCTGATCTATTTTCCGGTCTTGGGTTTTATGTATCTGGTGCCCACCGCGATTTCGTTCAGCGTGTGGTTTTTTTATGTGTTGAATTTGGGGCAGTTGAGCCTGATCAACCAAATCGGGACGTACACATTGCGCAGCGATCCTTTCGTCTATGGCGGCACGCCCCTGGCTTGGCAGTCCTGGGGGGCCTTTGTGGCGATGGTGGGGTGGAGTCTGTGGATGGCTCGGGGGCATCTTGCGGCCGTGTGGCAGACGGCGCTGGGGCGGCCTGGGCAGATCGATGATATGGACGAAATGGTCTCGTACCGGGTGGCCGTTTGCGGTGGTTTTGCGGGGCTGTTTTTTATTTTAGGGTGGTTGTGCTATTCGGGGGTGGAGCTGTATTTGGCTGTGCTCTATATGGTGTCGGCGATGGTTGTTTTTCTCGGTATCACGCGTCTTGTGGTGCAGGCGGGGATGCACTACCTGACGACGCCGATGAGCGCGCAGGGCATGACTATGGCGATCACCGGTTCGGCGGTCGAGCCGCACAGTCTGGTGGCATTGGCGCTGACCTTCGCCTGGTGCGGCGACGTGCAGTCGACCTTTATGCCGTCGGCGGCCAATGCGCTCAAGCTGCACGATTATTATACGCATCGCCGCAATGGCGGGTTGGCGTTGGCGATCGGGCTGGCGGTTGTCGTCAGCTTTGTCGCGACCTCCGGTTTTATGATCTATCTGTGTTACGATTATGGCGCCAGTAATTTGCGCTCGTGGTTTTTCAACGCGTCCGGAGGTGCAGGCGGGCGAGCTTTCGATTGGGTCACGCAACAGTTGCGCGATCCGGCGCCGACCGATTGGGACAAGCTGGGCTTTTTTGGCGGCGGAGCCTTTGTGTATTTGGCGCTGACGTTTTTGCACTATCGTTTCGCCTGGTGGTCGCTGCATCCGGTGGGACTGGCGGTGGCTTCAACCTGGATGGTCCGGCGGATCGCCTTCTCGGTCTTT
This sequence comes from Candidatus Latescibacterota bacterium, assembly GCA_015660315.1. Taxonomy (GTDB): domain Bacteria; phylum Latescibacterota; class UBA2968; order UBA8231; family UBA8231. The sequence continues at coordinate 5,588 of DQLG01000654.1, read as the reverse complement.
CTTGCCTGGGCTTGCAAGCGGCTGATCCTGCGTTTCGGCGGCGTGGGGCTCTACCTACGGCTCAAGCCGCTTTTTCTCGGTATGGTGGTCGGTTTTTTCTTCGGGGTCTTTCTTTCGTTTGCAATAGACTATTTCTGGTTTATGGGCGCGGGGCATCCGATTCTGCACGGGTGAGCGATTGTTGCACTATTCCGCGTTTCGTACATTGGTTTTTGTAGATGCAAAGTGAAAGGAATACGCGATGACCACAAAACAATCGCATGTATTGCATGTCGGTGACGCGGAGGTGCAGTTTTACCGCGATCACGGTTATTTTGTTTATCAGCATCCGCTTTTCCCGCAGGAAAAATTTCAACGCTTGCAACATTTTTTTGAGGGTATGTTGGCTGAGTTACCCGCGGGCAAAAGGCCGGAGGCGATGGATGTGCCGCACTTTGCCCATCGCGAACTTTTCGAGTGGCTGTTCGCCGACGAGGTGCTCGATTTCGTCGAGGCCTTTATCGGCCCCGATATTGTGTTGTGGTCGAGCCATTTTATCAGCAAACCGCCCGGTGACGGCAAACGAGTGCCCTGGCACGAGGATTCGGCTTATTGGGCGCCGAGGCTCGACAGGCACGAGGTATTGACTGTGTGGTTGGCGATTGATGATTCGACGCGGGAGAATGGCTGTATGCGGGTCGTCTCCGATACACACGACCACGGTTTTTCAGACTATGAGCCGGTCGATGCTGAAAGCCATGTCTTCGGGTTGGAGATCGTGCCGGAGCAAGTCGATCAGGCGGGCATCGTTGATCTCGAACTCAGTGCGGGGCAGTGCCATATTCACCATGCAAAGACCATTCATGGATCCGATCCCAATACCAGCGACAGACGGCGCTGCGGGTATACTATGCGCTATATGCCAGCATCGGTGAAGGTGCTGTGTGATGGTCTGCAGGCCACACACGAGGTCTACCTGGCCAGAGGCCAAGATCGGGCCGGTAACGAGTACGGCGACCCGAGGGCACCCTTTGTGCCGGTTGCCGGTTAAATATATGAGAGGAGCAAATTGTGACTGAGTTGAAGGCTACCGTGCCTATTTCAACTCCCGCCCCTTGGGCTGCCTGGCAGCGCCGACTTTTTACGGCGATGGACCAGTCGGTCCAGCCCTTCCTTGACCATTTTACCCGTGAGGATGGGGAATTTATATGGCAGGACGAATGGGGTGGTGGCAGTCCCGATGATTATTACGAGCCATTTTTCAATTGGCCCTTGGTCTATCTGATGGGGGGGGGTGAGCACTTGCTCAGCCTCGCCGAACACCAATGGGAGGTGGTGACCAAGCAGTTAACGCGCATGGGCACCTCGTACAAGGAATACGGGATCCGCGAAGATCAGATGCACCAGTCCGAAAGCGACGTGTTTTTTTATCATCTGAGTCTTGCCAACGCTGAGCATCCCAAGCGACGTGAACGGGCGCGGCGCTTCGCTGGTTTTTATCTCAACGAGGACCCCGAAGCGATCAACTACGATCCCGAGCACAAGATCCTCTTTTCGGGGCTAAATGGCAGCAAGGGGCCGTATTATGCGCCGGAGTCGGAGCGCGAAGATAAGGTCTATAATCCGCTGGGCACCACCATGGAACCCTATAGCCTGCCTTTTTTCGACATAGAGGGCATCAATAGCGTGCAGGATCTGGCCGACCCGAATAACGCACGGCGAATGGGCCAGGCACTTTTTGACCGTTGGCGGATGGGAGACACGCCGACGAATTTGTCAGTCACCTCGCTGGTGACCAATGCCTTCTTGCTGACGGGCGAGGAAAAATACCGTGACTGGGTGGTTGAATATACCGACGCCTGGCTCGGGCGGGCTAGGGCCAATGGCGGCTTGTTGCCCGACAATGTCGGGCATTCGGGCCAAGTCGGAGAGTATTGTAATGGCAAGTGGTATGGGGGTCGCTACGGTTGGACCTTTCCGCACGGTTTTCTGACCTTGCAGAAGGCGACGATCGACGCGGGGGCCAATGCCTATTTACTGACACGAGATAAGGATTATCTCGAATTGCCCAGACAGCAGATGGATCGGATTCTCGAATTGGGTGAGGTGCGCGATATTCGCGACGAGCAGATGAGCGTCAGCGAACGCTGGGTGAGCCAGTTCGACTCGATGGATCAGTATGAGACTTTTCTGGTACCGCATCGCTATGGCGACGCCGGATGGTTCGACTGGCAGCCGATCTCGCCGGTGTATATGGTCGCGTTGTGGAACTTGTCGATGGACGACGGGGACTGGGAGCGCATTGAGCGGGTGCGTCAGTCCGAAGCGTTCGATTGGGATACGGTTTTCCCTTTCCACAATAAGGAGGATTCGGGGCACGAGTCGCCTTGGGTCCGCTTTTTGGCTGGGCAGAACGCACAGTACCCCGAACGCATGTTGCAGGCCAGCCACCAAATAACCTGTAGACGGGCCGCGCAGGTGCGCGAGGACAAGGATGTGGGCACTCAACACCATATTCACCACTGGCAGTGGGGTAATCCGCTATCGTCCGAAGCGCTAATCCAGCAGACCTTGGGTGGACCTCAGCCGATCTACAATGGCGGCCTATTGCACGTACGGTTGCGCTATTATGATGCCGACCGCCGCCGGCCGGGCTTGCCCGAGGATGTCGCGGCGTTGGTCGAGCAATTGACCGCCGATCGCACGGTTGTGCGCCTGGTCAATCTCAGTCCGGTGGCCAGTCGGGCTTTGCTGATCCAGGGCGGCGGTTTTGGCGAACATCGCTTCAAGGAGGTCAAATACCAGCGGCGGACGAGCGAATATCCGGGCTGGATGGGTGGTTATGCCGGCACCTATGCTGCGCCGCCGCTCGAAGTGGAGGAACGGACCGAGACCATTAATAGTACCCGTTTTCGCGTCGAATTGCCGCCTGGAACCGAATTACTACTTGATCTCGACACCGAACGCTATGTCAACGAACCCTCGTGTAATGGACCTTGGTAGTGGTTTGATGGACTAGGGTATATTTTTTAGATATGCGTTTCAATATGCTGATGTGTTTATTGTACCACTGTATATAGAGGAGATAAATCGGAGGTGTTGCGTGGTAATAGTTGAACCCGAGGCAGCCAATGTAATTTCGCACATCGGGACGGCTCTCGTTGTCCGGCTGAGATTGAAGGCAAGTCGATTCGTATGCGCACGCCTAAGCGATAAGCAACCGCGACATATTTAACAGTACGTTCTGCCCCGAAAAAACTAAGGTCCTTTTTTGTCTTTACTAGCCTGGCTTGTCTAGTATCACCTTTATATATGAGTATTGTATATATCACCCATCTACCGCTTAAAAGATTACGGAAAAAATTGGAAGATTTCTTTATCGCCCAGGAGCAAAGACCGGCCGGGCTGGAATCAGTAAAATGGACCGAACTCGATGCCATACAGCGCATTTTGTTGACTGCAGACGGCACGGTGACACAATTGATCGAGGCTTATTTGTCGCAACCAATAGATATTGTCGTACTCGGCCAGCAAATTCGGCAACTCGAACACGACGACCCCTGGTTGGTGGCAGCTTCGGGCACGGAGGTTTGCGAAAGGCAGGTGTTGTTGTGCGGGCGCGACCGGGTAGCCTATTTACACGCGGTTTCGAGTATCGTAATGGATCGGGTTCCGGCCGAGGTGGCATCGGGCTTAGAGCAACGAAATGAAAGTATCGGTCGGCTTCTACTGCAATGCGGCGTCGAGAGCCGTCGCGAGAGGCTATGGTATGGTAAAGAGCGACTAGACACACCGCCCGAGTTGATACGGGACTGGTCGGAGGTGCTCAATCGAGCCTATCGCATCGTCTCGGGCGGGCGCCCATTAATGCTGATTGAAGAGAGATTTCCCCGCGCTTGGCCGAGTTCAGGTAGCTCGGAAGAATCCTAGTCTTGGGCTATGCAGTAGAGGAATTTTTCGCCGCGTAGAAAGAGTTCGTCGCCGGCGATGGCGGGCGAGGCGTTGAAGCTGTCGTCCAGTACATTGCCGCCCAAGACCTCGTATTGCGCGCGCTGTTTGAGGACCAAAGTTGTGCCGTTGCGGCCGGTGATATAGACCCGGTCACTGGCGCCGACGGGCGAGGCATAGATGCCCTCGATGCCCTCGAGGCGCTGCGGCCCAAAATGCTTGGCGCCGGTTCGTACGTCGAGGCCGGAGAGGATGCCGTCATTGCTCTTGAGAAAATAGAGCATGTCATTATAGAGCAGCGGCGAAGGCACATAGGGCGTATCGCGGTCGTAGCTCCAGATGACCGACTCTGTGCCGGTGATATTGCCTTTGGCGCCCTCCAGACGGATGGCCAAGAGCGCGTTGCCGCGAAAACCACTGGTGATATAAATAATCCCGCCGGCGCTCACCGGTGTCGGTATTGCATTGGCGGTCATACCGCCGCATTCCCAGATCACGGTGCCATCGGCGAGGTCGTAGCTGACGATGCGGTTGGTGGCGTTGACGATGACCTGGGCCCGGCCTGCGTGTTCGACGATAAGCGGCGTGCCCCAAGAGGTCTGCTCGTCGCGGGCGATGCGCCATCGTTCCTTGCCGGTGCGCTTGTCGAGCGCGACGATAAACGACTCGCCTTCATGGTCCCAGTTGATGACGATTGCGTCGCCGTACAGTGCGGGCGAGGTGCCTTCGCCGAAGGTAAGGCGGATGGTCATATCGCCGAGGTCCTTCGACCACAGCAGTTCGCCTGCCATATCGTAGCAATACAGGCCGCGCGAGCCGAAGTGGGCGTAGACCCGTTCGCCGTCGGTGACCGGCGAGGCCGGGGCCCAGGAGCCGTCCTGGTGAGTGCCCTCGTGCGGGAGCTCCGTGCGGGCGGTGCGTTGCCATACGATGGCGCCGCTATGGCGGTCGAGGGCGAGAATATCGAATTTGTAGACATAACCCGGCATTTTTGGGTTGAGCCAAGCGGGTTTATCTTGCTCCGACTCTTCTTGCGGCGGTAGGGTTTGGTCGGTCTGGATCGCGGTCAGGACAAAGACGCGATCGCCCCAGACGATCGGGGAGGCGTGTCCTTGGCCGGGGATAGTGACTCTCCAGCGTATATTTTTCGTTTCGCTCCAAGTTGCCGGAGGGTTGCCGTAGGGAGCTACGCCGGTGCCGAGGGGGCCGCGCCATTGCGGCCAGTTGCGGGCGGCGGAATCGGCGGGCTCGTCGGCGGCCCAAGTGGCGAGCGGTAGAAGGCAGAGGCCGACCAGGAATATTTGTATCATCGCGGCGATCCTTTTTTTACAAGCGGTTCGTTCTATGTTCTGAAGTTATTTCAATAGGTGACACGGATCAAGGCGATATTATCGCGATTGCGAGAATACTGGCCGTGGTTCCACTGGTGTATTTGTTTATCGTTCGGGGACATTTGTTCCCAGTGCACAAGGAGCACGAAGTCATGAAAAAAAATGCGCTCGTTCCAGTTTTGTTGTTGGTAGCGTCTTCTTTGCTCAGCGCCGATCAAGAATATTGGCCGCAGTGGCGCGGTCCCAATCTCAACGGCGGCAGCCAGGCCGTTGATCTGCCGACTACTTGGGGGCTGGAGAAAAATATTGTTTGGAGCAAGAAGTTGCCCT
>DQLG01000014.1 GCA_015660315.1 Candidatus Latescibacterota bacterium | reverse complement strand
TTCAACGCAGCGCATTCGCCCCGACCGGCTGTTGTTATCGTTAAAACCCTACGGCGATACAACGATCGATTCATTGCGCGGAGTGTTGGTTTATCGCGCCGATGGCCAGGTTGAGGCAGGTGAGGTGGTGTTGGATTTGCGGTCGGCTGTGGAAGCCGGGCAAGGCGGTCCCGGGCTACTCGAACGGGATTTTAACACGATCGGCGACAAGGCCGTTAGATCGCTATGGGTCTATATCGCCTTTGCCGTATTGGGTGGTTTAATCCTCAATCTAATGCCCTGCGTATTGCCGGTTATTTCGCTTAAGATTCTTGGTTTCGTCAATCAGGCCGGCGAAGAGGCTGGACGCGTGCGGCAATTGGGGTGGGCATTTTGCGGTGGGATTTTGGCAACCTTTCTGGCTTTAGCGCTGGTGGTGTTGCTGATCAAGAGCGGCGGCGAGCAAATCGGTTGGGGGTTTCAGTTTCAGTATCCAGGTTTTGTGATGGCGATGGCCGCGTTGGTTTTCGCGTTGGCCCTAAGCCTCTTTGGCGTATTCGAGATTCTGTTGCCGGGCACCAGTGGTGATATGGGAGGCTTAGGGGGGCGCGAAGGTTTATCAGGGTCTTTCTTCAATGGGGTGCTGGCGACGATTTTGGCCACACCTTGCACCGCGCCCTTTTTAGGCACCGCACTCGGTTTCGCTTTCGCGCAATCAGCTTTTGTCGTCGTCGTCGTTTTTGCAGCGATCGGTATGGGCATGGCCTTGCCCTATATGGTGTTGGCGCTAAAACCGGCTTGGATGGGTTGGTTGCCCAAACCCGGCCCATGGATGGTGTGGTTCAAACAGCTGATGGGGTTTCTATTGATGGCCACCGTATTGTGGTTGCTCTGGGTCTTAGGCAATCAGCTGGGGGTTGAGGGGGTGGTGTGGACCGGGGCTTTTCTGCTCGGGTTGGCCTTGGCCTGTTGGGTCTGGGGGCAATGGGGCAGTTTTCTGCACGTAGGTCGCTCGCAAAAGATCGCCCGTCTAATGGCCTTGGTCTTGATTGCGGGCAGCTATGGACTGTTCTTGCACCCGCTACTGGCGGTTGAACAAGAGATTGCGGCGGTGGACGGGAATCTTGCCGATGAGTTGGATTGGCGTCCGTTTAGCATCGGGGGGGTTGAGGAATTAGTTGCTAATGGGCAAATGGTGTTTATAGATTTCACCGCCGAATGGTGTTGGACCTGTAAGGTCAACGAGCGAGTGGTATTGTCGCAAGAGGCGGTGCGTCAACGATTCACAGAACTCGATGTGGCGTTGGTCAAGGCCGATTGGACCAATCGCAATGCTGAGATCACCCAATTGCTGCGCGCCTTCGGGCTCTCGGGTGTGCCGCTCTATGTGATCTTTCCCGCCGGTCGCCCCGACAGCCCGTTGATTTTTCCGGAGGTGATTACCGCAGAGATAGTTCTGGCTAAGCTCGACGAAGCTGTGGCTAGCGCTGGGAAGATTCCGCGGTAGGGCAGCGTGTTTTCCGTTATAATCCCGGTATATAATCGCCGCGAACTGGTTGGCCGGGCGATTCGCTCGGTTTTGCTGCAGGAGGGTTGCGACTTTGAGGTTATTGTCGTCGATGACGCCTCCGACGACGGCACGTCTGACTGGGTGCGCGAAACATTCGCCGATCGAGTGCAGTTGCTGGTACGCGAAAAAAATGGTGGGGTTTCTGCGGCGCGCAACCGCGGAATTGAAGCGGCGCGGGGTGAGTGGATCGCCCTGCTCGATTCGGACGACGAATGGCTGCCCGGTAAACTCGCGCGGCAGGCCACGTGTCTGGCCGAAAGCGGGTTGTTGGTCTGTCACACTGACGAGATCTGGATCCGCGACGGCGTCAGAGTCAACCCGCATAAACACCACCGGAAATACGGCGGCGATATTTTTTTCAAGGCCCTGCCGCTGTGTGTAATGTCCCCCTCGTCAATCGTGATCCACCGCGACATTTTCGCTGCGGTCGGTTTATTTGACGAAAACTTGCCCGCTTGTGAGGACTACGAGCTCTGGCTGCGCATTGGCAGTCGCTACGAGGTCGCCTATCTCGAAGACAAGCTCATTCGCAAATATGGCGGCCATGCCGACCAATTGTCGCAAGCCCACTTGGCGATGGATCGTTTTAGGATTTACGCACTCGACAAATTATTGCGTGATATGCCGCAGCTCGTCGTGGAGCGTAGGGCGGCGGCGTGCGAAATGTTATTGCGCAAGGCCCGCATTGTGCACAAGGGGGCGATCAAGCACGGCAATGAAGAGTTGCGCGGGGAAATGGCTAGTTATCTCGCGGATTGGGAATGAAAAAATCGCTTTAAAAAAGCGGCAATGAGTGACCGATTTCTGTTCATCTTAACAATGTCTTGACTTCCTTAATACCCATCGTGCGCAACTGTGCTAGGCCTGGGCGATAGGTATCGCGCGGTATAGATGTCCCTGCTTCCCAACGGACGACGGTGTTGGTACTGACATTGAGCAATCGGCTGAGTTCGCTCTGCGAGATTTTGAGGCGTTTGCGGTGTTTTTTGATCGAACTGGGGGAGAGACGGATTTGCCTTGTGGTGCCGATATTGTCCGCTGCGATAATCTTGTCTGCTGGTTTGGCCGAGACGGCTTTAAGCTGACTGATCTGTTGCTCTAAACGTGCGATGGTATCGCGTTGTTTGCGCATGACCTTCTTGAGATCGCGCACTTGGCTTTGCAATGGCTCGCATGCAATGCGTACCTCCTTGCGAGAGAGCCGTCTGATTTCGTCGCTCAATACTGCCACGAGGTTGGGCATATTCGTGAATCCTTTCAGTTGGATTGAATGTTGTTGGATATGGGAAGAGCTAGCATGTAAAGTGAAAAACGTTGTGCGAAATTAAATCGTTGGCATACACCGCAACTAGCACCATCGCGATAGCCAATATCCCAGCCATACCGCACCAAGGCCGAGGCTTATATGCAATAGGATATTGAGCAGGGCGAGCGGTTGGTCAAAGCTGCGCGCAATATTGAGCGTATCATAACCAAAAGTAGAAAAAGTCGTGAAACCGCCGAGCATGCCCGTGAAGACAAATAGACGCAATTCGGGAGAGAATAGTTGGCGGTGTTGCGCAAGGCCGCCGAGGAAGCCGATGATAAGGCAACCGAGCACATTGACCGCTAACGTGCCATAGGGAAGGGCGGTCGAACCGGTCAGGGATTGAGTGAGTAAGCCGGCGAGATACCGCAGGACGGATCCCAAAAAACCACCACCGCCGACTAATAAAAGGTTTAACATGATTGTTTTTCATTTGTTTTATATGATAAATTTACAAACAATAATATAGACCAAATACAAAAATGCGCACCCTGTTAAATGGTTACAGGATGCATAAAATAAACTCGTCGGATGCCTATAACCGTTTAATCTAAATCGAACAGATCTTCATGATATTTGCCGCAATCGCAGAGCGAGACGGGCAGGTAAAACGCGATTTTAACTCATCGATAAGGCCTCGGGGTCGCCTGCTCCGATAACGCGTCTAGGGGGTCGCAGAAAGTAAGGGCGATCTGAGAAAACCACCTCCTCGATATGCTACCAGTTGAGCCCAACATCGTCGGTAAAGGCGGCTGTAGTGCAATTGTCGGAAGTGCAGCGGGGATAAGCCCTCAATGCCAGTGATAGCTGGCGAGCTTGCCTTTGCTCTGAATCGCCCCTAAAGGCGTCGACGACGATGATGGCGCCATGGTGCACCTCCATTTGCTGTGAGTGATATGATTGGCGCTTAGGACGATAAGATAAATTGATGCATTAGAAAAATTCATATAAATTATTCATAGCATAACTCATGTAAATGAAGAGAAAGGACGGCTATGGATCTTTATCAGCTGCGTGGTTTTTACGAAATCGTCCGCGAAC
>DQLG01000661.1 GCA_015660315.1 Candidatus Latescibacterota bacterium | reverse complement strand
GTCGCCCTGGCGGGCAGGATTGAAAACGGGATCGAGCGCAGTGCCCAGTACCTCGTTTAGCGCCGTAACCAATTCCAGGATCGAGACACTGCGCTCGCAACCGATATTGTATACCCGCCCGGCCGCTTCAGGCGTAGTGCAAGCGCGCATATTGGCCTCTACTATATTGTCGACATAGACGAAGTCACGCGATTGCCCCCCATCGCCGAAGATGACCGGCGCTTCGCCTTTGAGCATGCGTTCGGCAAAGATCGAAATAACGCCCGAATAGGGTGAAGACGGGTCTTGGCGGGGACCGAAGACATTGAAATACCGCAAACACACCACTTGCAAACCGTATATCTGACTGTAGACTCGCGCATAGTATTCGCCCATCACCTTAGAAATCGCATAGGGCGATTCCGGCTCCGGGATCATCTGCTCGCGCTTCGGCACGGTAGGATTGTTTCCGTAGGCGGCAGCCGAAGCGGCGAAGACCACGCGACCGACTCCCGCGCGCCGCGCCGCTTCGAAAAAACGCAAGGTGCCGACAGCATTGACCTCCTGCTCAAATAGAGGCCGCTCGACCGAAGTCTGCACCGAGGCGACCGCCGCGTGGTGCAACGCGTAGTCGACTCCTCGTAGCACCTTGTCGAGCAAGTCCTCATCGCGCAGGTCGCCGACGACCAATTCAACCTCATCAATTATCTCGGCCAAGTTATCGCGTTGGCCCGAACTCAAATCGTCGATAACGCGCACCGCATGTCCATCCGCAAGCAGACGCCGACAAAGATGTGATCCAATAAATCCCGCCCCACCAGTCACCAGATACTGAGCCATTTATTTCTCCGTACACTGTATATAGTGATATCAGCCTCCAACGACGAATCAAGCCAGATCAATATAGCCATCGCGATCCGCTGCGACAACGGCCACCCCCTACCCACATATTGTGTAGGCTCGGCAAAATAAACACAATATGCGTTTGACAATTTTTGACCATGCCATTACCTTGGTAAAGTTCTCACACGAGGCGGTGTGGGGGGCCATGGCGCGTGCGCTGTGGCTCTTTTTTTTCTCCACCCTTTTTGTCCCCTTGATCAAACTCTATATTTTAGCCCATTCGCACGCTACCACACCCCTGAGCATTTATTCCCCGTAAAGACCTCTAAACCTTATGAAGCAAAACCAACGCGTCCCCGATCCTTGCGTCTTGGTTATCTTTGGCGCCTCGGGCGACCTCACCCGGCGCAAGCTGGTACCGGCCATCTGGCACTTACAGGAACAGGGCCGCCTGCCCGAGGCCTTCGCCCTGGTCGGTGTCGCTCGCCGCGAATGGGATGACAACTATTTTCGCCAACAGATGCGCGAAGGCTTGGCCGAATTCGTTGGCGAGCTCGACGAATCGGTGCTCGACGCTTTTCTTGCTAAACTCCACTACGTCTCCGGCGACCCTGCTGACCCGACAACCTACGTCGCGCTCAAGAACCAACTCGAGACCCTCGACCGCGAGCACGGCACCGGCGGCAACCGCTGTTTTTATTGCTCAGTCCCCCCGCAAATCTATCTCGGTATCGTCGAGCAAATGGGCAAAGCCGGCCTCAACCACCAACACCAAGACGGCCAGGGCTGGTGCCGCGTCATCGTCGAAAAGCCTTTCGGCCACGACTTTGACTCAGCCCACAACCTCAACGAGGTGCTACATAATGTCTTCGCTGAAGAGCAGATCTACCGCATCGACCACTATCTCGGCAAAGAGACGGTGCAGAACATTCTGGTCTTCCGCCTGGGCAACTCCATCTTCGAACCGCTGTGGAACCGACGCTATGTCGACCACGTACAGATTACCGCCGCCGAGGGCGTCGGCGTTGAGCACCGTGCCGGCTACTACGACCAGTCGGGCGCACTGCGCGATATGATACAAAACCACCTATTACAAGTACTCTGCGTCATTGCAATGGAACCGCCTTCTTCCTTCGATGCCGAAAGCGTGCGTCTCGAAAAACTCAAAGTCCTCAAGGCCATCCGCCCTATTCTCATCGGCCAGGTCGTCCGCTACGCGGTGCGCGGCCAGTACGGACCGGGCACTGCCAACGGCGAAGCAGTAGCCGGCTACCTCCAAGAAAACGAGGTACCCGCCGACTCACGCACCGAAACATATGCCGCGTTGGAGTTCACCGTCGACAACTGGCGCTGGCAGGGCGTGCCCTTCTACGTGCGCACCGGCAAACGCATGGAAAAACGCACCAGCACCATCACGATACAATTCAGCCAACCGCCACACCTGATCTTCGGCCAGACCGACCAGATGCCGCCCAGCACGCTCACCATCCGCATTCAACCCGAAGAGGGTATCTCGCTCTCCTTCAACGGCAAGGTGCCCGGCCCCGACGTCCGCCTCGATACCGTCAATATGGACTTCAGCTACGCCGAATCCTTTGGCGGTCGCACGCCGGAAGCCTATGAGACCCTGATCCTCGACTGTCTGCTCGGCGACGCAACGCTCTACTCCGACAGTGATTGGATCGAAAAATCCTGGCAGCTTTTGATGCCAGTGCTCGAAGCCTGGAAAACGACCTCGTCCGGCGCAGTTCCCTCCTACCCAGCCGGCTCGTGCGGCCCCAACGAAGCCGACGCCCTGCTCAGCGAAGATTGGCGGACATGGGCCGCGCTTTGATCGTCGCAGGGGACATCGGCGGCACCAAGACCTATCTCGCCGCCTTCGACCCGACCGCTCAGGAATTTTCACCTGTCGTCGAACGCCGCTACGAGACCACTCTCTACGCCAGTGCTGGCGCCTTACTCGCCGCTTTTATTGCCGAGACCAACACCCGCGCCACCCACGTGATCCTAGGCGTGCCCGGCCCAGTGCGCCAACTGCCGGTACGCGCGGTCAACTTGCCCTGGTTTATCGATCCGGGCGAAATATCCACGGCCCTAAGTGGCGTCGAAGTCCACCTGCTCAACGATCTGCAGGCGACCTCCTACGGCACACTGGCCCTCACAACGGATGACCTCTGCGCCCTCAACGGAGGTGACGAAGACAAAGAAGGTAATATCGCCGTCATCGCCGCGGGCACCGGCCTGGGCGAAGGAGGCCTATGTTGGACGGGCGACCGCTATCATTCGATCGCGTCGGAAGGCGGGCACGCCAGCTTCGCCCCCACCTGCGAACTCGAAGTCGATCTCTGGCGCTACCTCAACCAACGCCACGGCCATGTTAGCTGGGAAAGGGTCGTCGCCGGCCCGGGCTTAGCTTCGACCTATGACTTCTTGTGCGACCGCCAGCCCGAACGCGAGTCCGCTGCACTAAAAGAAGAATTAGCACAAGGCGACCGCTCCGACACCATCTCCCGCGCCGGCCTCGATCAGCGCTGCGAATTGGCCGCAGAAGCCCTTGACCTCTATACCTATCTCTACGGCTGCGAGGCGGGTAACCTGGCGCTCAAACTAATGTCTTCAGGTGGAGTATTTGTCGGCGGTGGCATTGCGCCAAAAATCCTCAACAAATTGCGCGACGGGCGTTTTATGGAAGGTTTTGTCGGCAAGGGGCGCATGGGCGAGCCATTAGAAGATATCCCGGTGCAAGTCGTGCTCAACGACAAGACCGCGCTATTGGGCGCGGCCTATTGGGGGATGCAACTATAGCCTTGGGCAGACGGGCTCTTACCACGCATCAACCCCAGCCAGCTTCCGCCCCAATGGCGTCAACTCAGCCTCTTGCGTATCCAATTGCAAAGCGAATTCCTGTTGCAATAGTTGCGCCGCGCTGTGTTCATCCCACAGGTTCCCTGCAAAACCCCGTGCTTCCGGCCCCGCCAAGAACAGATCCGGCAACTGCTGTAGCTGGGCATCGGTCAGACGCGGTGCAAAACGCGGCGACGGTAGCTGCCCCATCGCTTCGCGTATCCGCTTGGTGCTGCCTTCTGCTGGCCCCGTAAAAGGCAATTCGAGGCGTTCACCGTGTGCCCGCTGGGCCTCCAGCGTTTTACCGTCGAGTATCCGCCCCCAAGCCGGATTGAGATACTGCGCACGACCATCTTTCTCAACGCGAATCAGGCTCGGAATCAAATCATAGCACGCCACTCGATCGGCTTCCACCCGTACCATATCGGCATCGCGTTGCCGCCGCAGCCATAATTCCACCAAGCCTTCAGGCACGCCCAAGGCGTCGGCGACCACTGCGCGATGCGTACGCACCAAGGGCAATGCCACAAGCTGATGCTCCACCGACGCCGGGCTCATCGTGATATATTGGCACAAGCGCGGCTGATCGGTTCGATTGCGGCTATTGCCATGCGGCAAGGCGCTGTGCCAGATGATCAGATCCCCGGCCGACGCCGGCACGTCAACGATATGCATATCCGTTGTATCCGGTCTCGACGGCGGGCGGTCCGCCGGCTGCGTCAACGCCCATTCTTCTAACCGGCGATGAAAACCCGGCACGCATTGAAACCCACCCTGGTCCGCCTGTGTATCGCTCAGACAAAGCACGCCCTGGACTTTCAACGGCACCGGCCGCTCTGTCGAGTCCATATCCCAGTGGATCGTGCCCTTGTGATCCCACTGCGGCCCGGCAGGCGGATTCATGTTTGTGCGGTCGACGGAAACCCGCAGCTTCTCCGTACCCAAAATTTGACTGAAAGCCTCGTGCACCCGCGGATACTGGCGCGTCTCCCACATCGGCTGG
>DQLG01000109.1 GCA_015660315.1 Candidatus Latescibacterota bacterium | reverse complement strand
TTTCTTGGCAAACATATCGTTGCGCACGGATTTGAAGTCCGTGAATTTTTGTCTTGGGCAATGTCGCGACAGCCAGTTTTTCCGCATTGACGGTTGGATCGCAGGCTTTCCGTGCGGCAACGCAAGACCCGGTAGATACGCTGCTATACGCATAAGCGACGAGACCAACCCGCAACGCCTGGTGAAATGGAGTGCTGGGCGTCGCCTCAGGCCTGAGCATTTGATCTCGACATGGTCGGAAGGTGCTGCTCAAGGGCTTTGTGAGTTCGGCGACAGATCCGCAGAGGCTTCAACCCTGGCCAGAATTCGGGCGAGATTTTCCTGCGCCTCCGCGTCATCGGGCCGCAGGGCAAGCGCCCGGCGGAATTCGGCGACCGCTTCCGTAAACTGGCCGGCACTCTGCAGTGCGATCGCGAGGTTGTTGTGCGCTGCGGCCATATCGGGTTGTAATCGAACCACCTGCCACAGGTGGGTCAAAGCCTCGCCGGCATGCCCCAACCGCAATAACAACGTGCCCAGGTTGTAATGGGCTTCGAGCAAGTCGGGTGCCAAGGTCACCGCTCGGCGATAATGCGCTATGCCCTGCGCGAGCGAATCGACGCGTACCAATATTCGCCCCAGATGGAAATGCACCGGCGCCTGTACTGAGTCGAGCGCTAGCGCCCGGCGATAGTGCGCCATCGCCTCGGGCAACTGCCCGGCGGTCGCTGACAATAAACCTAGGCGGTGGTGGGCTTGTTTTAAACCGGGGTCCAAAGCCAACGCCCGGCGATAGGCCAAACGCGCATCGTTGGGCTCGCCGGATTCTTCGAGGACAGTGCCCATGTTGTAATGCGCTATGACTAGGTCCGGCTCGACCGAGACGGCCCGGCGGTAGTGCCATAAAGCTTCTTGGATTTTTCCTTCGGATTCCAGCAACAAAGCCAGGTTGACGTCGGCTCGCCCGTTTTTGGGATCGACATCGATCGCCCGCTCGTAATGCGCGCGCGCGCGATCGATGTCGCCCGCACCCGCTAGCAGCGCCCCTAGGTTGTTGTCGGCGAGGGCAAATTGCGGGTCGAGGGCGAGGGCCTTGCGAAAAGATCGGCGGGCTGCCGTCGAATCGCCGATGGCCAATAAGGTCGTGCCGAGATTATTGTGGGCCGGCGCATAACCTGGATGCTCCGCCAATGAACGTCGGTAATGCGCAATTGCCTCGGGATACGCGCCCAGCCCGTTGAAGGCCATGGCGATATGGTTGTTGGCCTCAACGGCGAAAACGGGTTCGAGCTCCATCGCACGACGGAAATGGGAGATGGCTGTTTGAAATTCGCCGGCGTCGATTAATGCCAGCCCCAGGTTGTTCTGCGTGCGATAGTTGCCGTCCGCTGCGGCAACTTCAGCCTGCCACAAGGCCAGGGGAACTTGGTAGGTTGTGTTGCGTTCGATCGTCAGCGCGGATAGCATCACGGCCGCGACGAGACAGCCCCCTCCGGCCAACCGGGGGGAAAGATGCCAAGCGCCGCCGAGCAACAAGGCACACAAAGCGCAAAGCGGCAAATACATTCGCCGGTCCGCCCCGACCTCGTCGATTAAGGGAACGATACTCGACGTCGGGGCGAGCACCACGAAAAAGAATAATGCACAAAAGCCGGCTTGCGGTCGGCGCCAAGCCAGATAGAGCGCTGCGGCCAAGAGCACGAGCAACAACAAGGCCGGCGCGAGCACGTTACCGAGCGTCAGATTTCGCGGTGCGCCATAGTCGATTAAGAGTGGTGCAGGCCAAATAAACTTGCCCAGATAGCCGGTTATAACAACACATTGGTTTAACAGGTATTGATATGCACCAACGCTCTGGGATAAACCTACCGAATCGCCGTGCGGCGCCGACGCCAGCAGACCCGCCAGCAAAAGCCAACTGGCGGCCAGCCCCGCGTAGAGTCCCTTGCGCGACCGCAGTGCGTCCGCTATCGATCCAGAGATAAAGGCCCGGTCGTACAAAACCGCCACGACCGGGGCGGTGACCATCACTTCCTTGCTGGCGACACCCAGCAAACAACACACCGTCGCGGCCAGCGACCAGCCAGCCGAGCCCCCGTCGGCGCGGCGATGCACGCAGTAGAGCACGCCCAGATAACACAGCGCCATCAACGATTCACTGCGCTGGGTGACGTAGTTGACGATCTGGCTATTGAGCGGGTGTACTAACCACAACAAGGCGGCGCAAAAAGCGGGGGCACGCTCGCGCGCTCGGCCTCCCAGCGCGCGCAGCATCAACCCGTACAGCGCCAGCGCGCAAGCAATATGCGTTGCGAGGTTTACCGCGTGATAGCCTTCTACCCTTAGCGCGCCATAGGTGTAATTGAGCGCTAAGGACAGCCGCACCAATGGCCGACTGTTGATCGAGGAGCGTGCCGATGTCTCTGGGGCGCGCCACAGCGGCAGAACCTCGCGGATATCCTCGTTTTCTACGATGGCGGGGTGGTCGTCAAAGATGAAGGGGGCCGACAGTGCGTTGGCATATACTCCGATGCCAATCAGCACCAGGGCCAGCGGGGGCCATAACGAGGCGGCGGCGATTTGGCGGAGCGTATTCACATTATTAAAGATATGGCGGTCAAGGCCGTGGCGGCAATCAGGCCTTGAAAGCCCCGGAAGTAACGCCCCTTATAAAGGGCTTGGTGGCGTAGATAAAGAGCACCAATAACGGGATACTGGAGATCGCATAGGCCGCGTATAGGGTACTGAAGTTGGAAGCATGCGCGGTAGTTGATAACACGAAAAGCCCCGATGAGACCACGTGGTGCTTGCCCTCGGTATTCGTGATAAAGGGCCAGAGGAAATTATTCCAGGTACCGAGGATATTCATAATGGCGACGACGGAGAGGATCGGCTTGGACAAGGGCAAGACGATCTGCCAGTAGATGTCGAGGTGGCCGGCCCCGTCGATGCGCGCCGACTCGAAGAGGTCCTCGGGCAGGCCATCGAAGTAGCTTTTAAAAACGAAGATGGCAAAGACTTGACCGGCGGCGATATAGGGCAACACCATCGCCCAATAGGTGTTGAGCAGCCCCAGCGATTTGACCAACAGAAAGCTGGGCACCAGGGTGAGTACACCGGGGAACATCATGGTACTGATAATAAAGAGGAATAGCGCCCGGTGCCCGGCGAAGCGATAGCGCGCGAGGATATAGGCCGTTGCCGAGCCCAATAGGATCACCCCGATGACCGTCAGTGAGACGACGACCAGGGTATTGAGCATATAAGGGCGAATGACCTTCCAGGCGAGGCGAGGGCCGCGGGTGGCGTTGGTGAGGCTGAGTCGCAGGGCTTGCTTTTTGTCCAGCGATCGGATCAGGCCTTCTTCGTCGGCCATTTCGATTGGTGTATCGTCGCCGGTCAGTGCCCCGCCAGCGATCGAAAGCGTCTGCTTGAAGGCGTTGGGCACCGAAAAGAAGGCGTGATAGAATTCGGCGTTGGTGCGGAAGACATTGTTGAGCGTAAAGACGAACGGCAATAGTGTCAGCAGCGAGAAGAAGACCAGTACGGCGTGGATGAGCCAAGTTTTTTTACCACCCATCAGCGCACCCCCTGCAAATCTTCAGACGACTTGAAGTATTTCATATTGAGCAACGTCAGGCCGAAAATAATGGCGAAGAGCAATACGCCGATGGCGCAGGCATACCCCATGCGCTGAAAACTAAAAGCGTTGAAATACATCCACAGGCCGGGCACCGTGGTCGCGAAACCCGGGCCGCCGCGCGTGAGGATAAAGATATTTTCGAACCCCTGGATACCGCCGATTAGCGTCAGGATCAGGATCAGCTTGAGCTGACTCAAGACCATCGGGATGTCGATGCGGAAGAATTTTTGCAGGCCCGTGCAACCGTCGAGGGCAGAGGCCTCGTTGACGGATTCCGGGATGGCGGAAAAACCGGCGTAGTAGATCAGCACCTCAAAGCCGCCGACGAAGGGAAAACCGATCAGCGCGATGCTGGCTAGGGCGGTCTGTGGGTCGGCGAGCCAACCTCGGGTCCAGTGC
>DQLG01000242.1 GCA_015660315.1 Candidatus Latescibacterota bacterium | reverse complement strand
GCCAACAACACCAAATGATCAAACTCCAACGCCGCCGCCGGCTCTGTATGTCCGTTAGAGAATATGGTAAGGCTGACAAGTAGAACCAGTATTGGGATCTTTTTCATCGTCTTTCTCCAGTGTCTAATGTGGTGGGCCTAGACAACATATCAAATTACGGCGTTAGATGCACAAGGTCTTCTTGGTCTACAGCAAGGTAAGTGACGATATTAGCTAGGTGCATAACGAACTCAGTTGTGATTTCGATATTGTCTGCCACGGTCGGATCAGGGGTTACAGTCGCCATCGTCACTAGGGTTAAGCGTCCTGCCTGTCGCCCCCATCGTCACCACTACGCACATCGCCACCGTCAGGCGCTTGTTGCGCTTCTCCAGCTGCTCCACCCCTTACTCGATCGTCATCCTGCCGCCTCCATTTTGGGGTTCGCCGACTTTATACGCGAAGCCCCCGTCGAATCCAAGCGGATGGCGGGGGCGGTGACGAGAACATGAAATTAAAACAACCATTTGGTGAACTATTGGTGAAAAAGCGTCAATCTTTTATTCGTTGGTAAATCATAAGTTGTTGTTTATACGCATATAATGTGTCAAAGTTATGCCCATAAACGTCTGATGAAAACTCAGACGACCTCTGTTTGATATGCAGGACTCACGCGAGATCTGCGTCGTTGATTGGCATCAGAACTCGGCGCTCTTGGGCGCCCGCGGGAACGGAATGACGTCACGGATATTCGTCATGCCGGTGACGAACATCATCAACCGCTCAAAACCGAGGCCAAAGCCGGCGTGCACCGCGGTACCGAAACGTCGGGTGTCCAGATACCAATCCATTTCCTTGGCGGGTATGTCGAAAGCGGCGCAGCGTTGTTGCAAAACATCTAATCGCTCCTCGCGCTGGGACCCGCCCATGATCTCGCCGACACCTGGAAAAAGAATGTCCATGGCCGCAACCGTTTCGCGTCCCTGCTCGTCAGGGTCGTTCAAGCGCATGTAGAAGGCCTTGATCGCCGCGGGATAGTCTACTAGGATCACCGGTTTCATAAAGTGCTTCTCGACGAGATAGCGCTCGTGCTCGCTATGCAGGTCGAGGCCCCATTCGATGGGGTATTCGAATTTGTTCTTTTTGTATGGCTTGGAATTGCGCAGGACGTCTATCGCCTCGGTGTAGGTTAGGCGCTCAAACTCATTGTTGACGACGAAGGCCAACCGTGCTAGCAGTGGCATCTCGTTGCGCTGGGCTTTGGGCAGTTGGCTTTCGGCCTTGGCCTCGCGCTCGTGCAAAAAGGCCAGGTCGTCGGCGCAGTGGTCCGTCGCGTATTTGACGCAGTCTTTCAGGAAATTCTCGCCGAGGTCCATGTTGTCGCGTAGGTCGTTGAAGGCGACCTCGGGTTCAATCATCCAGAATTCAGCTAGGTGCCGGGAGGTGTTTGAGTTTTCGGCGCGGAAGGTCGGCCCGAAGGTATAAACCTGGCCCAGGGCCATAGCCGCCAATTCGGCTTCTAGTTGGCCCGAGACGGTAAGACTGGTTTCCTTGCCGAAAAAATCTTCGCCATAGTCTATGCCACCTTCTTCCGTGCGTGGGGGGGCATCGAGCGACAGCGTGGTCACCTGGAACATTTCACCCGCACCTTCGGCGTCTGAGGCGGTGATAATGGGCGTGTGCAGATTGTAATAGCCGCGCTCATTGAAATACTGGTGCACCGCGAAGGCCAACGCATGCCGGATTCTGAACACCGCGCCAAAGGTATTGGTGCGGAATCTGAGATGCGCTTGCTCGCGCAAGGTCTCCAAGGTGTGCGCCTTTGGTTGCAGGATGGTCGTCTGCACCTGGTCGGGGTGGGCCTCGCCCAAGAGCTCCAGGGTTTCGGCGAGGATCTCGACGGCCTGGCCAGAGCCTTGCGATTCTACCACTTGGCCCGTCGCCGAGACGGCGGCGCCGGTCGTCAGTTTTTTGATCAGTGCTTCGTCGAATGACTCGTAATCGACCACCACTTGGATATTGTGTATCGTCGAGCCGTCGTTGAGCAGGAGAAAGCGGTTTTGGCGAAAAAACCGCACCCAGCCTTTGACGGTCAGGGTCTGGCCTATGTTGTCCGTGTTTAAGACGTCGACTACGCGCGTTCTTTTTGCGGTTTGTTGCATGTAGTGTCCTGTCGATCGAATATTTTCCACGGACGCCCTTCCGTGTTTAATATTACTTGCTTATAGAACTGAAAGATCTTTTTCGAAAATGGCGATCTGTATAAATAAGACGATTTTAGATCGCCACGTCCACGCTCTTGCCCGACGCACCGGATTGCCTTGCCGCCTCCAATACCTGCATCACGCGCAGGGCATGCGACGCGGGGATAATCAGCTCTTTCCCGTCGCGGATGTGCTCGGCGATATTGATGTGCAGGCTCAGTTGCTCGACGGACTTGGTGCGTTTCATCTCGTAATCCGGCCCGTGGATGGTGCAGTATTCGTTTTGGCCGTTCTCGTAGGTGAGCGAAGCATCCGTTCCGAGGGCGACCCACTTGTAGGGTAGGTTGCAATAGGAGATATCGGCCTTAGACGCGCGGGCGCGGGCGCCATTGTCGAAGACCATAGTGATGTCGAAGAGATCCTCGGCGTCACCCCATTTGATATTGCGCACGTCGGCGAAGACGGAGACGACGGTGCGGCCTTCCATCAGGTCGAGCAGTTGTTCGACCCAGTGCGGCCCGAAGTCGAGCATCGTGCCGCCGCCAGCCTGCGCGGTGATGCGCCACTCCTGGTTGTAGTCGGGCACGCCGAAACCGACGGCCGGCCGGGCGCCCATGGTGCGATTCTCGACGGTGATGATATCGCCGATCAGGCCGTCGCGCACGGCGGCTTTAACCAGGCGGTAGTCGTCGTCGTAGTGTCGGTTGTGGTAGGCGGTGATCATCACGCCATTGTCGGCGGCGGCCTGGACCATCTCTTCGGCTTCGGGGCCGTAGACGGCGAGCGGTTTTTCGATTAGCATGTGCTTTTTCGCCGCCGCGACCTTCAGCGCGGATTCGTAGTGTAGCGAGGAATGCGTGGTGATAAGAATCAGTTCCAGGTCCGAATCGAGAAAATCGTCGATGTCGTCGGTGGCACTCAGGCCCTCCTCTTCGGCGGCCTGGCGGCGGCTTTCGGTGATATCGCAGACGGTGGTGATGTCGAATAACTCGGTCTCGCGCATGGCGGTCAGGTGGTGGTTGGAGGCCATGCGGCCGAAGCCGATGATACCGGTCTTGATGGGTTTCACGTATTTGTCTCCTTAGAGTGGGCATTTCTATGCATTTTGTCGTTGTTGGCCTATGCGCAAGATAGAACGGACTGCCTGACTTTCCGCCCGGCTCTAGTCAATCTGCGGCGCAGATAGTTTCTGCTGGTGGGCACGGCGAATTATTCGGGCTGTATTAGAAAAGAATCGAGGTCCCCCGCAATCGCCTGCAACAAGGTCGATATTTCCCGTTTGTCGCCTTCGTCGAGCGCCATCTTGCCGGCGGGCGCCCGTTCCACCAGCGTGCTAAACACGCCGCGTCGCTTGAGGATATAGCGCATAAAAGGGTGATTTTCCAGATTGATCAGCGGCAACAGCCGGCGGTGTAGGGCGCGCGCCTCCTCCTCTTGGCCGGCCCACCACAAGTCGCTAATCTTCACCAATACGTCGGCCAGTTCACAGGCCGGCATATTGCCCTTGGCGCCGCGCCGCATCTCGTCGGGCAAAAACTTGCCGCCCGCGCCGCCGAAGATGCATTTGACCTGATCGCTGACCAGGTCGGCGACCTCGGCGATATGTTTCGGCCCCGGCTGCCGTTCTTCTTTGATGTATTCGATCTGCGGGATCTCGTCGACGAGCGCGGCGATCTGTTCGCCGCGCAAGGGCGCGTAGTTGTCGGCGTTCTGCACCATGATTGGGCCGTCGTAGACCTCGGCCATGCGCCGGTACATGTCGATGGCCCCGTCCTGGTCGGTGCGCGCGGGCGCCATGGCAATGATCGAATCCACCCCCGCTTTTTGCCCCGCCCGCGCATAGAGCAGGACCTGCGGCACCGAGATGCCCGAGCAGCCGAAGACGACCGGTAGGCGGCCGTTTACCGCTTCCATTACCACGTCCAACGCGCGGATCCGCTCTGCTTCGCCGAGGAACCAGAATTCGCCGACCATAACGGGCCAGACGATACCATGTTGGCCGCTCTCGCAGCAGAAGTTGGCCACCTTCTTCAGGTCGTCGGTGTGGATTTCTAGATCTTCTTTATAGGGCGTGGGAAGCAGCCCGAAGATACCCTTCATATCGTCAAATCGCGCCATCGTTGGTCCTTTCGTATTGCGGGGCCTATGGGCTCTCGCGGTAAATACCGTATTCGCAATTGTAAGTATGGTAGAATCGGCCGGTGAGGGCTATGATCCCACCGGCAGCACGACGGCGATCCGGCTACCTAATTCGTAATGTCAATATGCGGCGCTACATAAAACTCGACAAGAACCCCAACAAAAAGAGACCGCCCGTGCTCGCGTCAAGCCCCTTTTCCATTTGTGTAATTTCATTGACTGGGGGTGGGTGCGAAGTATGGAGATAGGTAGAAAGTCCGATTTTGCGGGGCGTCGCGCCGTGTTTTCTCGATACGGCGCATTTACCCGGAGCCATTGTGTTCAAACGCGAGTTGGTGTTTTTGCTACTGCAGAATGTCTGCGACGAAATGGGCCGCTTAATACTTTAATACCCAGACACGTGGCCGTCGGCGCGAATCTCGGCACCGCCGGCGAAGTGTCCCGTCTCAGGGTCAATGGATACGGCGTTGACCATGCCGACGATGGGGCGGCGCCCTCCCGGCTCCTCGGCCAGTACGTGTCCCATGGCCTGGAGACTGTCGCCGATGGCGGCGCGAATCTCGGGGTCCAGATGCAGCGTCGAACCGCCGGTCCAGTGCAAGATGTCGCCAAATACGACGCGGGGCGCTTCGATGGCCGACTGCGGGTCGAGATCAAAGTCGAGCATGTTCAACAACACTTGGGCGATGCCCGGCATGGTGGTTTCAGCGGCCGAACCACCGATGAGCACCACGGGTTTGCCGTCTTTGAAGACCATGCCCGGGCTCAGGGTGAAGCGGTTTCTCTTGCCAGGTTCGAGTACCAGATGGCTAGGCTCGGCGCTCCACACGTTCTGGTCCAGATCGAACCAGTCCATTGAATTGCTGCCCAGTACTCCCGTCGTGCCGAGCACGTCGTGCCCACCGTAGATATTGCCGAGGGTGTGTGTGAAGGTCAGGCAGTTACCCTCCGCGTCGGCAGCGATCAGGTGTGAAGTTGAGCCTTCGAGGGGAGCGCCGTCGGGTGTGCGCGGTGGTCTGGGCGGCAGCGCCGGTAGTGGCGACGGCAGTTTTGCGATGTCGGGATCCTGCGACCAGGCTTGCGGATCGCCGTAGCGCGCCCGCCCATCGGCGGCGCGTGTCGGATTCATGCGGCGGCGCTGGACCGCGGCGTAGACGTCCGACAGCAT
>DQLG01000845.1 GCA_015660315.1 Candidatus Latescibacterota bacterium | reverse complement strand
GCAATAGGTTAAAAAAGGCCCCCCTCACAAGTGCTTATTGCACCTCAGGCCGACCCGCGCGATCTGTAGATTTACTCCCCTGATAACAACGCCTGCGCCACGATCGCTTCGGCTACCTCCATCGTCTTGACACAGTCCCTAAAGGGAGATGTCGTCCCATTCACTTCTTTTTTGATCGAGTCGATGAACGCGCGATTCTTGTCACAGAAACCAAGGGCTTGCCAATTTTCGCGCCGCTGGCTGCCGAGTGGAAAAAGCGCTCCGTTTCGAGCAGACACAGCACGGGCAGCTTTTTTTATTCAAACCTGAGGCAGTCTTGGCGAAAGAAAAAATATCACCAACCCTGTAGCGACCACCAGTCCACCCGCGCCGGCCAGCGCTGATTCGACACCGACGGATTCCGCGATATAGCCCAACGTCATCTGGCCGATCCAGGCAAAGTTGATGGCGAAGACCCAGCCACCGATCACCCGGCCGCGCGCGTCGTTGGGCACAGGCATGTTTTTCCTTTTATAAGGGTAGACTACCAGCGAGATATTGCAATGGTGCACTGGTGTTAGTTGCTCAGCCGTGCATAATGGCGTGCCCGTTGCCGGGAAAAAATACCACGTCGACGATAAAGGATAGGCCAACGCCTAAGAAATAGCCGACGATCAGGCCGATAAAAAAAGGCGCGGCCTTGCGGTAAAGCTCGATGCCGCCGAAGCGCATAATCAGGCTCTTGGCGGCCCAGGCGATAAAGATCGCGACGGCCTGGTTGCGGATCATCCAGATGGCGGAGACGGCGAGGCCGACCGGGTGTAGTGGCCACCAAGAGAAGCGATATTGCATAAAGGTCAATACCGACATCGCCGCCGCGCCGATGCCGAAGAAACCGAGTTTTTGCGCGTGAAAATCGGCCGGGGTTTTGATCTTGGCCATCACATCGCCGAAGGCCATCATGCCGGCGCCGGAGGAGACGCGGAAGATCCAGGAGTTGAAATTGGCGGCGCCCTGCTCGTAGGCCATGGAGATTAAATTCGTCAGCGAGACGGCGAAGGAGAGCACAACGGCCAGGCCGATGGCCAGGGCGAAACCACGGCGGGCGATGCCCAGGCTGGACTGCAATTTGGCGGCGTGCGCGGCGGAGGTCATAAAGATCGACTGCACGTCGCCAAAGAAAGAATAACACAGGCCCAAGGCGGCCAGACCTGGCGCCGATATCGCGCTAGTGCCGAAGCTCATCATCGTCATCGCCTGGCTGACGACCGGGGTGGTTAGGTAGTAAATGCCGGTTTGTATGACCAAGCGGGTGATGCCCAGGTAGGCGATCAGCACGAAGGCGAGAAAAGACGAAGCGACCCACCATTCCATCCCGGCCTTGTTGAGCCAGACGAGCATATAGACCGTGCTAATGACTAAGCCGACAACGGAGGCGCGGTAGGACATCATCTCGCGGCTGTCGTCGATAGGAAGGTCGGTATTCCAGGCTTTGCGGAAGACATCTTTGATATGGTCGCGGGCGACCCACAATCCCCACACTACTAAAGTTACGAAAGCGCCCCAACATTGCCAGGAAGTCGAGGGCAGGCCCCAGACAAATTTATCGGCCTCGGTGACGCCGAGGCCGAAGCGGTTGAACAAGCCCTCTTCGACCAGGGTCAACACGAAGAAGACCCAGATGCTAAAGCTGACGTTGAGATTGGCAAAATACATAAAGCCGATGACAGGAAAATAAAGGCGGATATTGATCGGCGGGAAGCCGCGCAGGGTCTGAATCGGATAGTTCCATTCGATCGTGGGGAAGAAGTGGAAGAAGTAGCCGATGATATTCCAGAACACGATAAAGAGCGGGATCGCGGCGCCGACCCAGAAGACTTTGTTGCGCAGGATGGGCGGCAAGCCCGATGCGGCGTCGGTGACCAACGTTTGCGGCACTTCCATTAGTGGGTAGGCCAGTCGTTCGCGTTCGACCCACTGTTTGCGCAGGATCACGACGATGCAGAAGCAGGCGAAGAACAGAGTGAAAATAAAACTCAGCCACCAGAACAATGGCATCGTCCAGGCGTCGAAAAGGGTGGCCCAGGGTATTGGCTCGCCCGGCGGCAGCCCCTCGAAAAACCAGGTCATGGCCAGCCCCTCGTTGGAGGGCAGTAGCCAGGCGGGCAGGTGCGGGATAACGAATTCGCCCCACTGGTTTTCGGCGGAGGCGAAATAGTAGGGCGTGGTAGGGATGGCGAGAAAATAACCGGTAAGAAAAACGGGGATACCAATGATAACCAAGCTCATGGCGAGCACCATTATCAACTCGGCGGGGTTTAGCGCCCAGGCGGGTATGTACTGTTTGAGCAGGGTGTTGACCAGGATCAGGCAGAGCAAGAGGAAACCCACCCCGGCGGGAAAAAACGACCAAGTGATCTCCGTCGAGCCAAAGGTCCAGATCGAATGCGGCGCGCCGAGGCTGATCAAAACGACCAGCGCGCACCCCGTTAACAAAGAGCGCAAGGTGAGCCCTGTGGCCTCTTGCTTTGTGGGGTCTGTGGTCATGAATGTGGAAGGTAGTTAAGGGGTAGGCGAGTCGTGTCCAACAGGACCTAAATCGCATTGTGGGACTAGCTGTTACCGCGCCCGACATGGGGCTTGTGTGAGAAATCCTCTCAGGGAAACTATGCAGGCCGTTGCAAATGCGATGCAGGTCGTAGCCCTCTATTTATGATTAAATAAATAGTCACTTTATGCGGCATTATCGTCTATTCGGACCTGTTGCGCCTTACGGATATATTCAGCAAGTAGCGCAAAGATGGTCGAGAGCAGGAAGCCGACGCCGGCGGCTATGGCAGTTTTCGCCTGGGCCGGGCTTGTCGACAGCGTCCTCACTTCGCGCGCCTGGGTCAGGACGCGAATGTCGCCGGCCGCCTTTTCACGCGCAATGCGCGTTTCTTCGGCAAGTACAGAGAAGCGACCGACTGTTTCGCTGAAGATCGCCAGGTCGCGAGTTAGCCGCTGTTGGTCCTGCAGTTTAGTGGACAACGAGTCTTTTATGTCCGCGGTCTCTTTTTGAAGCAGGATTAGTTGGGACGCGAGGTGCTCTTTGTTTGCGCGAAGATCTAGTAGTTGCTGCAGGTCTAACAATTGCTTGTTGTAGTGCCTTATAAGTCCGTAGCGACTTTTCTGTAACTGGTTCTGAGATACACGCAGACTATCGATATTGATAACTTCGGTTACCTCGATAGTTGCCTCTGTTTTGGCCGAATTGGCAGAGCTAGTCTCTGGCTCCAACGTTGCGAGTTTCCTCTTCGCTACTGCGTAACTCATGCGCATGTTAACAAGATCTTGACTGAGGCTAATAATGAGAGGGTTTAGCAGATCGCCTATTTTAGGTTCTTGATTTGCTAGTT
>DQLG01000286.1 GCA_015660315.1 Candidatus Latescibacterota bacterium | reverse complement strand
CCGACGCCGGCCCACACGGTCACTAAATACACCCAAGAGCGGCGCTGCCAAATCGACGATCCACCGGGTCGACATTAGTGCGCCGGTTAGCGTCGCGACTCCGATGAAGAAGCCAGCGACATGGAGGCCGTCGCCAACCCCCTCTTTCAGCACTAGGCCGAGGCTCGACAATATCATACCATGCCCGACAAAACCCAGGGAAAAACCGCCAAAAAGTAGCCCCCACCCCGCACCACCCCCTTCGGCTACTCGGCCTTTTCTTTCGTCGCTTTTGTGCAATGAACCCCGGGCAAGCGGCCCCAAGGGCACCGCCAGGCCCGAAACCAGCGCGAAGACTAATAATATACCGGTAAAACCGATCAGGTCGTGACCTAACGCGCCAATAAAATTGCCCGACACCGACCCAATCCGCGTCAGCACACTATACAGGCCCATACTGCGCCCGAGATGCCCGACCTCAACGCTATCGACCACGGTCGTGATACCGATTTGGCGAATAAAGGACCAGCAAACTCCCCAGAGCAAGCGGGCAACGAGCAATACACTAAAGAGGGGCAATAGCGCATAGACGGCAGAGAGTACAGCGCCACCCGCCAGGGCACCGCCGAGCAACCAACTCGGCGAATAGCGGTGACAAAAACGCTCGACCCGGTGATTGATGAAGACCCGGACAAACCGATTGGCCGCCAATAGAATGCCGACCTGAATCGGCAATAAACCCATTTCTTGATAGTAGGTGGGTAAAATTGCATAGAGCGCCTGGTCGCCCAAGAGAGAAAAAGCCGTAGCGCCCCCGACCAAGGTAACGCTTTGGCGCGGCTTCAAGCTTCGGCGGCCACCATCCGCGTTGCTTCTTCTCGGGCGCTCTGCAAAAGATTCTCATCTTCGATCAGGTCGGCGACCTTAAACTCCGGCATGCCCGCCTGGCGGGTGCCGAAAAACTCCCCTGGTCCCCTGATCTGCAGATCCTTTTCAGCGATTTCGAAACCATCTTGCGTCCGCTCCATCATCTCCAGCCGCTCGCGCGAATCCGATAGTTCGGCACCCGCGCTCGCATAACTGACGAGGATGCAAAAAGACTGTTCCCCACCACGGCCAACCCGCCCGCGCAACTGGTGCAACTGGGCTAAACCGAAGCGCTCGGCGTGTTCAATGATCATCACGGTCGCATTGGGCACATCGACGCCGACCTCAATCACCGTAGTACTGACCAAAACCTGGATGCGATTCTGTTTAAAAGCATCCATCACCTCAGCTTTCTCCTCGGCCGCCAACCGCCCGTGCAAAAGCGCCACCTCAAATTCGGCCAGATAGCCGTGACACAACTCCTCGTATGCCTCGACGGCGGACTTGAGGTCCATCTTCTCCGACTCCTCGATCAGCGGATAGACTACATAGACCTGACGCCCTTGCCGCACTTGGTCTCCGGCAAACTCAAATATCGCATCGCGACGATCCGGAGCCCTCAACGCGGTGCGGATCGGCTTGCGCCCCGGCGGCAATTCATCGATCACCGAGACTTCGAGTTCGCCGTAGAGCGTCAGTGCCAAGGTCCTGGGTATCGGCGTAGCGGTCATGACCAGCAGATCGGGCTTCTCGCCTTTTTTATAGAGTGCCCCTCGTTGCACAACACCAAAGCGATGCTGCTCATCGACGACTGCCAGGCCAAGACGAGCAAAATGCACCTCTTCTTGTATCAGCGCATGCGTGCCGACGACAATATGAGCCACCCCGCTTTCTATCGCCGTCAATAGTTCGCGCCTGAGCGCCTTGCGCTGCTTCCCCTTGAGAAAGACGGCGGTCAACCCCATTGGCTCTACCAGCGTTTTAATATTTATGTAGTGCTGCTCTGCGAGAATTTCGGTAGGGGCCATCAACGCGGCCTGATAGCCGTTTTCAACCGCCATAATTATCGCGCCCAAGCCCACAAGCGTCTTGCCTGAACCAACATCACCCTGAACTAGACGGTTCATAATCTGCGGACTCTGCATATCGGCGTAGATCTCGGCGCCGACCCTGCGTTGCGCGGCCGTCAATTCGAAAGGAAGGGATGCCAAGAGCTGCGGAACTAATTTTTGGCTCTCGCTAAAGACAATGCCTTCAGGTTGCTCTAATCGTTTTTTGCGCAAACGAGCCAAGCGCAATTGCAAATCGAAAAGCTCACCAAAGGCCAGGCGCCGGCGCGCAACGGCCACTTCGTCCATACTCGTAGGAAAATGCACTTTGCGCAGACTGTCGCCCAACTCACCCAAGCCCTGCCGTTGCCGCATCGCCAACGGGAGTCCGTCTTCGATCTGATCGGCAAATGCCCCTAAAGCACCGTGCATCATCCGCCGAAACCCGCGATTGCGCAAGCCGCGCTCCTTCATGTCGGCACTTGAAGTATAGAGTGGGACAATACCCCCGGTATGCAGTAGGTCATCCTCACTGGTACGGATAAACTCGTATTCGGGATGCACCATCTGCCGACGCCCTTGGAAGAGATCGACCTTGCCGCTTATAGCAAGTTCATCGCCTTCTTCGAAGTTTCGCTGTAAATAGCGGCCCCCCTGAAAAAAGGTACAGGCGATATCGTCGGTCTCGTCTTCGACGACAAGAACGAAACGAGGCTTACTTCCGGGGACAAAACGCATCTGCCGGACGTGGCCGATCAGAGTTACCTCCTGACCGATGGGCGCGCGTGCCATCGGCAAAGTTCGACTGCGATCGAGATAGCGACGCGGTAAATAATAGAATAAGTCGCCCAAGGTATGGATGCCGACTTCATTGAGCACCGCCGCGCGCTTAGCGCCAACCCCTTTAACCTCTTCAATACCTAGAGTAAGAGCATTCATTTAATTGAAATACCAAGTAATGGTAAATAATACTAAAGAAAATAATAAAACTTCCGATCCTTGTTAGTAGAGCCCACCGATGACTCGTTCTTACAAGGAGGTAAGGATATGAAAGCAACCCGCCCGGGTCATAAACTACCCGATGCACCAAAAATAGGCGAACGGTTTCTATTGTCGTTTGACGGTGCCAATGCCAGCCCGCAAGCAGGCCGATTACAGGATATGAGCAAAGACGGCGCGCTTTGCATTGATGTTGCCCCTGATTGCCAACCGCCCCGTGGCACCCGAGTAACCGTCAGCAGCATTCCGCAAAGCTCGACGGATTTCCATTTTTCGAGCGAAATCCTCGGCCACCGCAAACTCGATGGCCGCGTGCCCGTATTATTGGTCAAAGCACCCAATCGCTTTGACCGACAACAGCGCCGTGACGCTTTTCGCATCTCAGCGGCCCTAAAAGCGAGCGTCACTTGGGAAGAAGACGAAACCTTG
>DQLG01000707.1 GCA_015660315.1 Candidatus Latescibacterota bacterium | reverse complement strand
GGTGAGCGGATTGGGCGAGCCGCCGATCCACATCGCCAGGTCGAGGGTGTGCACCAGCGTTGAGGCGAGTACGCCGCCCCCAGAAGTGGCTAGGTGGTAATGGGGCCCCCAGACCGGTGGGTAGTCGTGGCAGCCCCAAGCCTTGGCATAGACCGGTGTGCCAATCCTGCCGCCTTCGATCAGGCTGTGCAAATACTGGGAACTGGGCATATAGCGCATATTGGTGCCGAGTTGTACCCGTAAGCCGGCGGTCTCGGCTTTGGCCAGCACGTTTTGCGCTTCGGTCGCGTTCATCATGAAGGGTTTTTCGCAGAGCACGTTGGCTCCGGCCTCAAGGCTGGCCAGCGACATCGCCTCATGCGTATTGGGCATGGTGGCGACGATGACCAAGTCGAGGTCGCCGGGCGAGAGCATCTCGTGGTAGTCCTTGGCCGAGCGGGCTTGCGGCCAGATTTGGCAGGCGGCGGCCAAGCGCTCGTCGTCGAGATCGCAGACCGCGGCAACGGTGGCGATCTGCTCGGTTAGTTCCTTAATGGCTTCAAAATGCACATTGGCCTGGGTGCCACAGCCAATCATTCCTATGCGCACGGCGCGATCAATCATCGACAATTCCTCTCTTGCTATAGCTCAGCCTGGTTTTTCGCAGTATAATATCAACCAGAATAAGTAGTCTATCCGCCCTTCGGCGTCAATGCCCGCCCATTGGGCACTAAAAATAGGGCTCATATTATGGCGCAAGAAGTAGATGTATTGCTCATCGGTGCCGGGGTTGCCGGTGTCTGCAGCGCGAATTTTCTGCAACAGCAAGGCCGCGATGTGACCCTGGTCGAAAAAGACGAGATCTGCGCGGGCAGTTCCTATGGTAATGCCGGGCTGATCGTGCCCAGCCACAGCGTGCCTTTGGCCGAACCGGGTGTCATCGGTCAGGGCCTGCGATGGATGCTCGATCCGGAGAGCCCCTTTTATATCAAACCGCGTCTGGACCGCGACCTGATCTCCTGGTTGTGGCAGTTTCGCAAAGCCAGCACCAAACGCCGGGTGCAACGGGCGATGCCGTTCTTGCGCGATATGCACCTGGAGAGTTTTCGTCTCTATCAAAGTCTTGCTGACGAATTAGATTTTGCCTTCGGGCACGAGGGCCGATTGCTCTTGTGCAAGACCGCAGACGGGTTGAGGCACGTCAGAGAAGAGGCCGAGCTGATGCAGAATGTGGGGTTGCAGGTGGAAATGCTCGATGCAACCGGGGTGAAAAAACTGGATGCAAATGTCGAATTCGACACGATCGGCGGGGCTTTTTATCGCCAGGACGCGCATTTGGACCCGGCGCTTTTTGTCCGGGGGTTGGCGGCGCGCTGCGTTGAACGCGGTATGCAGTTGCGCGAGAAGACCGAAGTGCTGGGTTTCCAGGTCGAAGGGCGGCAGATCAAACTCGTTGAAACCACGCGCGGAGATTTTGCGGCGAATGAGATTGTGTTGTGCAGCGGCTCCTGGTCGCCGGGGTTGGTCGCCGACTTGGACCTGTCGTTGCCGGTGCAGCCGGCTAAGGGGTATAGTGTTACCACGCGCAGGCCGGATCGTTGCCCACAGATTCCCTTTATGTTAGTAGAAGCCAAAATCGCCGCCACGCCGATGGGCGACAAGCTGCGTTTCGCCGGTACTCTGGAATTGGCAGGCATGGATCTGTCGATTAATCGCCGCCGAGTCGCCGCCCTAATGAAGGCTGTGCCGGATTATGTGCCTGCATGGGGGCAGGGTGTGTTAGAGCTTGTTGAAGTGTGGCGGGGTTTGCGGCCGTGCAGCCCGGACGGCTTGCCCTATATAGGGCGGGCGGGCGCGTATGACAACCTAACGATCGCGACCGGCCATGCGATGATCGGGGTTTCGTTGGGGCCGGTGACTGGAGCCGTGACGGCGCGTATCGTTCAGGGCAAGGAGGCGGGTTTTGATATGAGTTTGTGCGATGTCGACAGATACAACTAAGGATAAACTAATGAAAAAAATATTGATGATAATCGGTGGCACCGCTCACCCCTTTGGACGCTGCGCTGCCATTTTCAAAGCGGCGATGGAAGCAACCGGTCAATTTGCGGTTGAGGTGACCCAGGACCGTAGTGGCCTGACAGATCTATCGGGGTATGACGCGGTGGTGATGTATACGGTGGGTGGTGAAATGACCCGCGAACAGGAACAAGGTCTATGTGGGTACGTGCGCGGTGGCGGTGGGCTTTTCGCCATCCACTGCGCGAATGCCGAGATGGGCGCATTTACCGAATATCAAGAGATGGTTGGCACGCGTTTTACCGGGCACGGGCCCATCGCCGAATTTAGTGTCGAAACGATGGCCGATTGCGGTGATATTCTACCGCGGCTGAGCCCGGCCTTTGCGATCACCGATGAATTTTATATGGTCGAGCGAACGACCGACGCCGATTTGCGCGATTTTCAGCACGGGACATGGCAATTTGCCCGCCACTCTTTGGGGTATGTGCGCGATTATGGCGAGGGACGGGTGTTGTATACGGCGCTTGGCCACGATGAGCGGGCCTTTGCGCATGTCGATTTCCAAGATTTATGTGCTAAGGCTTTGCGGTATATCTGCGCGTTAAACAAGGAAAAAACCGTACGCATTGGGCTTTTGGGCTATGGTCCGGCCTTTAAGATGGGCAACCACCATTCGGATCGCATCCAGGCTACGCAGGGTTTTGAGTTGGTGGCGGTCTGCGACCGGGATCCGGCCAGGCTTGCAGCGGCCAAAGACGAGCAGGGCGAGCATCTAGCGGTTTTTTCTGATGCTGAGCAGATGGCGGCTAGCGGCCAGATCGATCTGGGCATTGTCATTTTGCCGCACGCCTACCACGCGATGGGTATCAAAACGCTTTTGGCCGAAGGTGTACACGTGATTACGGAAAAACCCTTTGCCGTCAAAGTGGCCGATTGTGACGAGGTCATCGCTTTGGCAAAAAATAAGGGTGCGATGCTATCGGTCTATCACAACCGGCATTGGGATCCGGATGTGTTGACGCTATTGCACGTGATCGAGTCGGGGCTATTGGGGGAGGTCTATTCGCTCGAATGCAATATGGTCGGCTATGGCCGGCCGGGACAGGCCTGGCGTTCGCACAAGCCGATCTCGGGCGGGGCGCTCTACGATATGGGCGCGCACCAATTCGAAAAGGTGTTACAGTTGTTGCCCAAAAGTAATCGCAAGGGGGAGCCGATCAACCGCGAGGCCAGCCTCTACGGCAATTTCAGCAAGCGCCACTGGTATGATACCACCAACGAGGATTATATTCGCGCCTATGCCCGCTTTGACGGGGGGGTCGAGGCGCAAGTGGTGGTCTCGAGTTTATGTGCGGCGAGCAAGCCGTTGTGGACGGTGTTGGGTACGGAAGGGGCTGCGGTGATTGAGGATTGGGGCAGCGGGGCCCAGGTGACTTCGGTGGATGCGGCGGGGGTAAAGCGCGAGATACACATCCCTGCGGTGCAAAAAACCAATGGCTATTACAAGAATGTCGCCGACCATCTGCTCTGCAATTTGCCGCTGATCATCACGCCGGAATGGGCGAAAGGGCCGATTCAGCTAATCGAGGGCTGTGAGCAAGCAGCGAATAGGGACGAGGTGGTGAAGGTTAGTTTTGATTTCTAGAGCTTGCAGCTTGCCGGTCATAAGGGGTGGCAGACGGGGAAATGAAGTTGTGCTGGCGGGTCAATTTACCGATATTGGACCGTATTCATCTCTATTGAAAGCGTATACTTAGACCTATTATGGACGATTCACAAAAATACCCTGGTCTGCTCGGCGAACCCCGCAAAGTGGGTTATGTCTGGTTGGTCTATTTGCTGTTATACGCCGTCGCCATTCCTTGGTATTGGCCCGAGGGCTATGTCGGGTCGTTGGTATTGGGGTTTCCGCTCTGGGTAGCGGTCACGTTGGGCACGGTCTTTCTCTTGGCGTCCTGGACGGCGTGGGTGATACATCGCTACTGGCAGCAGGCGGGGGAGGATGACTGATGGGTGAGGGCTTAGTTTTTGGTCCCGGGGCACTAGTGGTCGTAGGACTCTATCTGGTTTCGATGATCGGGGTGGGTTGGGTCGCGCGCCAAAAACGCCAGTCCGACAGCATGGCCGATTTCTATTTGGCTGGACGCTCGCTTGGTTTGGCGGTACTCTTTTTGACCCTCTACGCTACGCAATACAGCGGCAATACGCTTTTCGGTTACACCGGCAAGACCTATCGCATCGGCTTTGAATGGACCGTGTCGGTGGTCTTTATGTTTTCGGTTATTGTTGGTTATATGCTCTTTGCCCCGCGCTTGGTGGCCTTGGCGCGTAAAGAAGGTTTTATCACTCCTGGCGATTATATCAGCTACCGTTTTGCCTCGCCGGCGTTGACGCTGTTGAGCACCGTCTTGATGATCTACGCGTTGTGCAATTATACGCTGGCTCAGCTCAAGGCGATGGGGGCCGCGGTCGAGGGCATTACCGACGGCGCAGTACCGGGGGCCTATGGCATTATTGCCTTGGCCGTGATTATGGTCGTCTACGAAACCCTCGGTGGCATGCGTTCGGTGGCCTGGACCGATGTTATCCAAGGTGTGGTGTTGCTGCTGGGCTTCGGAATTCTGGCTTTTCTTATACCGATCAAGTTGGGCGGGGGGCTGGAAAATGTCGTCGCCAAACTCGGTGCGATGGACCCGCCGAAGGTGCAGGCGCCGAGCCTTGAGGGGGCGAATAAGTGGATTAGTTATGTCTTTCTCTTAGGCTGTGGTGCCGCCATTTATCCGCAGGCGATTCAGCGGTTGTATTCTAGCCGCTCGGTTAAAGTGCTCAAACGCTCGCTGGCGATTATGGCTTTTATGCCTTTGACGACGACACTCGTCGCGTTGATCTGCGGTTTGACCGCGGCGGTGGTGCTGCCCGACTTGAGCAAGGTAGAGTCCGACCAGGTGCTGGCCCGACTCTGCGCATTAGTGATGAGCGAATCGGTGTTGGGCTATTGGCTGGTGGTGGTGGTGTTTGCCGCGGCGCTGGCGGCGTTGATGTCGACGGCCGATTCGGCGCTATTGTCGATTTCGTCGATGCTGACCAAAGATATTTATTTGCCGTATTTTCGCCCCGATGCGACTGAAGCGGAGCTGACCAAATTTGGCAAGATTAGCTCGTGGGGGATCGTCGTTGTATTGGTGCTCGTGGCCATCGGCACAGAGGCGACCTTGGTGCGTTTACTGGAGCTTAAATTCGAGGTCCTGATTCAGGTGGTGCCTTGTTTTTTTATGGGCTTGTATTGGCCAAGATTGACGGCGGGCACCGCGCTATTGGGCATGCTGTGCGGCTTGGCCGTGGCCTTGGCCTTGACGCTAGCCGGGCATCCGCTGGTATGGGGTTTCCACGCGGGAGTGCTCGGTCTTTTTGTTAATGCGGCGGTCTGCGCGGTGGGGACCTTGCTCAAGCCGGCACCGACAGATTAAAAAATAGAGGTAATAATGCGCGCAGCTTCAAAACAGTTTCTCGTCGATTTGCTGAATGCACCGGGGCCTTCGGGTTACGAGGGCCCGGTGCGGGCAGTATGGACGGCGGCGGTTGGGCAATATGCTGATCAGGTAGATGTCGACGTACACGGCAATGCGATCGGCGTCTATAATAGCAGTGGGAATCCGCGGATCATGTTCGCCGGGCATATGGACGAGTTGGGTTTCCAAGTCATCTATATAGATGATAGAGGTTATCTATATTTCGATAATGTGGGCGGTTTCGATATGCAGATCGTGCCGGGCCGCAAGGTGCATATACATACCGCCAAGGGGACGGTGTTGGGGGTGTTGGGCAAAAAACCCATTCATCTTATGGCACCTGCGGAGCGTCGCAAAACACCAGAGAAACACGATTTGTGGATCGATATCGGTGTGGCCGACGGTAAAGAGGCAAAAAAACTGGTGGCCATCGGTGACCCGGTGACCTATGAACCCAATTACGAAGAGCTGCGCAATGGGTTGGCGGTATCGCGTGGTTTTGACAATAAGGCCGGAGCTTGGGTTGTGGCCGAGGCGCTGCGGTGGGTGAGTCGGGCCAAGAAGAAGTGTAAAGCGTCGGTGTATTCAGTGGCGACTGTGCAGGAAGAAGTCGGCTTGCGCGGGGCCAAAACGAGCACCTATGGGGTCGACCCCTTGGTCGGCATTGCGGTAGATGTGACTTGGGCGATGGATCACCCGAGCGTCGACAAGCGCCAGGTCGGCGAGTGCAAGCTCGGCGGCGGTCCGGTGATCACGCGCGGGGCCAATGTCAATCCGCTGGTTTTCGAGCGCTTGCTGCAGGTGGAGAAACGCAAGAAAATTCCGCATCAGATTCAAGCAGAACCAGGGGGCACCGGCACGGACGCCAATGCAATACAGTTGAGTCGGGCTGGTGTGGCGACAGGTTTACTTAGCGTGCCGCAGCGCTATATGCATACTCCGGTGGAAATTGTGGCCTTGGAGGATTTGGAGCATACCGCGAAGCTATTGGCCGAATTTGCCCTGACCATCGACGACAAGACGAGTTTTATTCCCTAAGGCAAAAACAATGAAAATAACCAACGTTGAAATTTGCACGGTCATAGTGCCGACGATTCCCGGTCGGGTTCACAGCCCGGAGTGCGTGCCGGAGACGGGGTGGGATCAGGTGCCAAAACATATCCTGCGATTAAATACGGATACGGAATTAATCGGTCTGGGTGAAACCGGGCGCGGCATGTCCATTGAAGAGGTAAGGGAAGGGGCTCGGCTGTTGTTGGGTAAGGACCCGGAGGCGCTGACCCTGCAAAATATATACTCCAATAGATTTGATGGCGCGGAAACCTTTCCCGATATCGCCAAAGGACCGGCATATGATGCCTTTGAGATGGCGGTGTTTGACCTGATCGGCCATGCGCGCCAATTACCGGTACACGCGTTGTTGGGGGGGGCGGTGCGCGATCGGGTACGGGCGGATTATTGGATGGGGCAACAGACCCCGGAAGATGGCAAGCGCACGGTCGAACGCGCGCTTGAGCACGGTTTCAAAGGGATAAAGATCAAGTGCAAGATCGAGGAGCCGATGGTCGCCCGGCTCGAAGCGATGCGCGAAGTGGCCGGGGTTGATTTCAAGGTTACCGTTGATCCGAACGAACGTTTCTGCACGGCCGAGCAAACGATAGAATTAGCTCATCAACTCGAAGCGGTCGGCAATGTCGAGGTCTTCGAGGATCCGATTCCCAAATCCGACTTGGAAGGTTATATAAAGATCCACGAGGCGATCAACCTACCGGTGGCGATGCATTTGGCGCAGGGACCTGATATTATCCGAGCGGTCAAAGCCGGTGTGGTCGATTGCTTGAATCTGATGGGCAGTCTCGTGGGTTTCCAAAAAAATGCGGCCACGGCCCGGGCCGCGGGTTTGCGCTGTTGGCACGGATCGGGTAATGATCTCGGTATTGTCGATACCTCATATTTGCACGCGGTCGCGGCGGCGCCCAATTGCACGATGGCTTCGGATTTTGTCGGTAGTTGGACCCGGGAAGACGATCTGATCGTCGAGCCGATAGAATTCGTCGACGGCTATGCACCGACGCCGATGCGGCCGGGTTTGGGTTGCGCGTTGGATGAAGCGGCGTTGACGCGGTATTCGCAGGCTCACGAAATCGTTTCCGCATGAGTTCGGTCGCTGTTTTTGCCCACCGCGGCGCTTCCGCTTCGCATCCGGAGAATACGGCGGCGGCCTTCGGCGAGGCGCTGCGGCTCGGGGTAGAGGCTATCGAATTCGACGTGCGTATGAGCGCGGACCGACAGATGATCGTCTGTCACGATGCGACCGTTGACCGCACGTCCGACGGCAGTGGCGAAATTCGCAAGATGTCGTTGGCGCAAATCAAGGAGTTGGACGCCGGTGGGTGGTTTGGCGGAGAATTTGCTAGAGAGCATTTCCTTACCTTGGCTGAGGCGTTGGATTTGCTCAACGGTGATGTGCGATTAAACGTACACGTAAAAGTAGACGACCACGACCGCGAGATACTGGTCCCGCTGGTCGCGCGCGAGCTGGTGCGGCGGGATTTATACGATCGCGTTTTTCTCGCCGCGGACCAACTGGCGCTGGCTTTGGTGCGCAGGGTGGATGCGCAGTTGGAAATTTGCAATTTGTCGGTCGAACCCTATAAGAATTACATTCTGCGTTCACGGGCCCTCGAGTGCCGGATCCTGCAGCCGGGAAACGCCGCGACCAATGCGGATTTTGTGGCCGAGGCGCATCGCTACGATATGGTGGTCAATCCGTTTTACGCCGATGCAGAAGAAGAGATGATACGTCTGGTTGAATGCGGAGTCGATGGTATTTTGAGCAATGAACCCGCTAAACTACAAGCCTTGCTCGGGTGCAGCTAATGCACTCGGCGGGAGACAATTGTCAGGGAGATATATCATGGCCAAATGGCTGAATACAACAACGACACTGGCCTTGTGTGCCGCGTTTGTAATGACCGCTTGCGGCGACGGCGAAAAATCTAAAGTGTTGGCCCCAGACCAGGAACCGGCGGCACAATTGCCGCCTGAGGCTGTTCAGGTAACCGGTTTATTGGTCACCAGTTTTCAGAAGGCTTTTTTCGCATCGCTCCTCGCCGATACGACATCGGTGCCCGGGGTGAGCGGCTCGGTGGAGGTCATGGGCAATGACTGGGTTTTGCAAGATTTTTCACCTGACGGAATGATAGTGCTCAACGGCGCATTGCTAGTCGGTAAGGAGCAATATCCGGTAATTCCGGTGTCTGGCACGATTGAGGTTACCGGATCGCAAGAGAGCACGATGGTGCTCGATATGGTCGTCAGTGTCGCTGATACCGAACTTTCTCCTACCGGTACGCTAACCATAGACGGGGTCGAATTTGATATAGCCGCGCTGGTTACTGCAGCCGCTGCGACTGCCGCTGCGGCAGAAGGCGGTTGATCCTCGGCCGTGCGCCTATGGGGCTGGATCATCTGGTTGGCACTTTGCACAGGGTGCGACCACGGGCTGGAGGCCGAAGCCGTGGGACAGGTGGGCATCGCGGGGCGGGTGCGTTTTATCGGCGAGTGGCCGGAGGCCGTGGGCCAGGTGGCGGTGGCCGTCTACCGCGAGCCACCTGCGGTCTTGGCCGATTTCTTTAATATCAATGGTTGGGATACTGAAGTCTCGCTCGGGGTTGGGGCTTACGACTATTTTGTGCCGTTGGATGGAGAAGGTACGTATCAATGGATCATCGTGGCTTGGCGGAAGGAAGACAGCTTCTGGGATTTCACCTCCTTGTTGGGCTGCTATCATCTTCCGGGGGCCGACCGTCCTACGCCGGTGGTCATCGGTAAAGGCGAAATTGTTGCGAATATCGATATCGAAGTTGACTTCGTCTCGTTGGCCGGTGAGACGAATCCTGGCACTGCTCTGTGTGAGCGCATTCTGCCCGCTGAGCTCTTTGCCGATCTCGGCGGCTGAGCTTGCCGTTCAGATTCACGATGCCTCGGACCAAGCGCCCTTGCCCGGGGCGACGGTGGCGGTATTGGGCACTGGGTTGGGAGGGCATGCCGATGAAAAAGGCTATTGCCGAATCGAAGGTTTGCCTGCGGGCCATTACGATCTATTGTGCTCTCATATTGGATACCAGTCGCAAACCTTGCACGCGATTCCGGCGGGTGGGCAAATAAGCGTCGCGCTCGCGACGAATGCCGTTGAGGTCCCCGAGGTCGTCATATCCGCCGTCCGCCGTTCGCAAGCCTATGCCACAACCCCGATCAGTATTGCCGTCGCCGAAGCGCATCGCATCGCCGAGTACAATACACTTTCGTTGGTAGAGCCTCTGCGCCAGGTCGTGGGCGTCAGTCAGGTCGGCGGGCAGCTCAATATCCGTGGTTCGAGCGGCTTTAGCCGGGGCACTGGAAGTCGCATTCTGATGCTGGTAGATGGCTTTCCGCTGTTGTCGGCCGATCTGGGGGATATCAAATGGGACGCGGTACCCCTGGCCCAGGTCGAAAGGGTCGAAGTGGTTAAAGGTGCTGGATCCGCGCTTTATGGTACGGGAGCCTTGGGTGGGGTGATTAATGTTCTTACCCGCGACCCCGGGCAAGAACCAGGCACTCGTTATCGTCTTTTAAGCGGCTATTATAGCCAGCCCGCTTATCGCACTTGGCGGTGGTCGGACGGTCCGATGTATCTCAACGGATTTGATCTGAGCCACAATCGGCGGATTGGTGAGACCGGTTTGGTATTGAGCGGCGGCCACAACCGCAGTACGGGCTACCACCAAAACGGCGATGCCCGCCGCTACCATCTCTACGCTAAAGCCGTGCATCATTTCTCCCCGACAAGCCATTGGCGGACGATGGCCAATTGGGCGTTCGACGAGCACGGGGTCTTTGTGCAGTGGCGCGACCGCGACACGCCACTGGCCGTGCCCGTAGGCGACGGACCCGCCAATACCGCCTCTTGGAAGCTGCACCTCAATTCTGAGTATTATCGCCTGTTTCGCCGCGATCTAGGCTATCGGCTCAAGGTCGGATATTATCGTACCGGCTTCGAGAATAACCAAGCGGCGGGCGGCTTGGCTTCCGACGGGCACAAACTTTCCGGTGAGGGGCAGGTCGACTACGCGGGTTTGCCCGGTTGGATTTGGACGGTGGGGGTGAATGCTACCTCGGATAGGGTGCGTTCGCCCGGCGATTTCCTCGGCGCGCGCGATTTATTGAGCCTGGCTAGTTATGCACAGGGCGTACGCGAGATCAATGAGGTCGCCGAATTGACGGCTGGGCTGCGCTACGATTGGAATCGGCGCGCAGCGACCGATGTTTTGATAAGGGGTGTGTGCGGTTCGTTTGCGGCGACCGGCAAGCGCACCGGGGAGTTTAGTCCCCAGGTCGGTTTTTCGTATCGGCCATGGGCGAATAGCGCGATCCGGGCTTCTCTTGGGCGCGGTTTTCGCGCACCATCGGTTTCGGAGGTTTTTGCGCAGGCCCAAGTATCGGGCCTGCAAGTTTGTCCTAACCCCGATCTGGGATCCGAACGAGTATGGTCCTACGAAGTCGGGTTCAGGCAAGCCATCGATCATTGGTTGGCATTCGACGGCGCTTTCTTTTGGAATGATTACTGGGGTTTGATTGAGGGGCGCCCCGACCTTCAGGCCGTCGGGTCCGTGCCGGTCGCCCGCTTTCAGAACCTGTCGCGGGCGCGGGTCAGAGGGGTCGAGGGGGAGGTGCTCTTTGCTTTACCTTACGGCCTCGGGGCGAGAGGGGCCTATACCTTTGTCGATGGGGTTGAGTATCTTGCGGAGAACGAGGTCTTACCACCTTATTGCCACGGCGATTTCGAATTGGGCGGCAAGGCACCGTTGCCCTATCGCTCGCGCCATGCGGTCAATGCCAGTCTAAAAGCAAAACGCGGGGCATCCGAGGCGATGTTGGGTTTTCAGTATCTCAGCGCTTTCGACCGGGTCTCCGGTCTCTTTCCCGAATGCGGGCGCGATCAGGTGCCGATTGTCTTGGCCAATGCGCGGTTGAGCCGGCGCTTAGGAAGCCTGCATGTCAACTTGCGGATCGACAATATATTTCAATATCACTACGCGACGATTGAGCGTAAAATCCGCCCACTGCGTCGCTTTTCCTTGAGTATAGATGGTGAGCTTTAAACAAAGATATACAGCGAGTTTAACCGAGTGGCGATCAGCCGTCGATTCAGGGCATTACGATGGTGAGTTCGCGCGGATTTACGGGGTGGACGAGGTCGCGACTTGGCGGGCGAATTACCTCGAAGCTCTCGCGCGTTTTGCGCAGTGCTATGGCGGGGAAGGCCAGTTGCTTATCGCGCGTTGTCCCGGCCAGATGAATGTCATGGGCATGCACGTCGACTACGGGGGCATGCCCTCGGTGCGCTTGGCCGTGCGAGGGGCGGATACTTTGGTTGTGGTTAGGGCTAGTGAGAACAGTATGATAGTGCGGCTGTCGAGCCTTTTGCGTTGCCCGGGAGAAGCGGAGGGGCGCTTTGCGCCGATTGAACTCGATTTGGCTACTTTATTGCCCCGTGAACGCGTCGACGACCGGCAGGCGTTAATGGATTACGCAGGCAAGGCTTGTCGGCAGCGTCTCGAACAGACCGGCAGTGCGTTGGCTGATGATTGGTCGGTATTGGTCGAGGGGCAGTTGGTCTATCTTGAAAGCTATTTTCGCGATAGAATTTCCTTGCGCGGATTTGACGGTTTGGTGTGGAGCAGTGTTTCGCCGAGCGGGGGGATGAGTTCGTCTTCGGCGCTGGTCGTGGCGACGGCGATTGCGACGATGGCGGTGAATGGCCTGGTGCCAGGGCGGGATATGCCCGAGGAGGATTTGGTCGATGGTCTAGGCACGTCGGAGTGGATCCGCGGCACGCGCGGCGGCACCGCTGATCACGGGGGGATGGTTTTGGGGCGCAGTGGCAAATTGGTCAGCGTCGGCGTATTTCCCGCCTGCGCGCAGGGTGAGGCGGCGTTGCCCGACGATTATGTGGCATTGGTGCTCGACAGCGGCATCGTGCGCGAATACGACGAGGCGGTCAAGGAAGAAACCGTTATCGCCTATCCCCTTGGCGCTTTTATTATCCGTGAGTTCGTTTTGCCGCGCTTGCAGGGGACGCCCTTATTTGCGGGCTTAGTCGAAGACTTTGCCGATCGCATTGTTTATATCCGAGACATCACCTGCGAAAATCTGGGGCTTTCCCTACCGGCTTTATATCAGGTGTTGGCGGCGATGCCGCAACGGACTACTCTCGCAGAATTGGCGGCCGAAGCGGAGGCTGCTGGGGTGAGTGACCGTTTTGAGGAAATGTACCAACGTGAGGTAGCGGGCAAATTTCAACTTTTGCTCGAGGACACGACTTTGTTTATCCGGCGGCGATGCGTTTATGGTTTAGCCGAACAGGATCGAGTGGGCGGGATGCTCGAATATCTCAACGAGGGCGATACCAGCACTGCGCTGGAGTTGATCCGTCTATCGCATGACGGTGACCTCGATCTAGAAATAGAGGACCAAGTGTTGGCCGAATTAGGTGAACGTGCAGAGCGCAGCGACGTACGTGCGCAATTGCGTTTTTTACCGGGAGGGTATGGCCGGATGACACCGGCTTATGACCGGCTTGTGCGGGTGGTTAACAAATTTTTGGATACGGCCGGCTCCGAAGCAGGATCGGTGCAGCGGCTTGGTGCGGGTTGGGGTGGGAATATTGGTGGCCTAGTACGTCGTGCGTTTGTCGAAGGCGATCAGCGCGAAGGGTTTCAGCAGATGTTGCGGGCTGAGTTTGGTGGTGAGCCAGAATGGACTGTAGCTATGCCGGGTGAGGGCGCTGGATTAC
Source organism: Candidatus Latescibacterota bacterium (assembly GCA_015660315.1). GTDB lineage: Bacteria > Latescibacterota > UBA2968 > UBA8231 > UBA8231. The sequence continues at coordinate 561 of DQLG01000707.1, read as the reverse complement.
TTGTTGGACCGGAGGGAGAGTTGTATGGATAGCCTACTTGAAGGGGTACGGATCCTCGATTTGACGCGTGTACTGGCCGGGCCCTATGCCTCGATGGTGCTGGCCGATTTGGGTGCGGAAGTGATTAAAGTCGAGTTGCCTGGTAGTGGCGACGAGTCGCGTGGTTTTGGACCCTTTCAAAATGGTGAGAGCGCTTATTTTACCAGCGTCAACAGGGGAAAAAAGAGCGTGACGATCGATCTGCGGCAGGAGCGGGGGCGGGATCTGGCGTTGGGGTTGGCCGAGACGTGTGATGTGCTGGTCGAGAATTTTCGTCCGGGCAGTATGGATCGTTTCGGTTTGGGCTATGAGACGGTACACGCGAAATACCCGCAACTGGTATACGCGTCAATCTCTGGGTTCGGCCAAACCGGACCCTATGCGCAACGCCCCGCCTACGACGTATTGATCCAGGCGATGGGCGGTCTCGCCAGTATTACCGGCGAGCCTAATAGTCCCCCGGTCAGAGTGGGTTCGTCGATTGCCGATTTAAGCGCCGCGCTCTTCGGGGCTGTGGGCATT
>DQLG01000452.1 GCA_015660315.1 Candidatus Latescibacterota bacterium | reverse complement strand
TCCAGCCCTTTCTATGGGCTTGGGGTGGGGCTTGGGGCGACCCGGAGACTTTTAAAGTGCAAGGCTACCTCAATTCGGCCGGGGCGGTCGCCGGGCTCGATTTTTTCAAAGAATTGATGCACTTCACTCCCGAAGGCGGAACCAACGCCGACTATTTCTTTAATCTGGAAGCCTTCTCCAATGGTTCGACGGCGATGGTACTCGATTATTTCCCCTTCTATCCAGGCATCGTCGCGACTATGGGTGATCAGGTTGGTTTTTTTAAGGTGCCCAGCCATAATGGTCAGCGATTTATCTCGCTCGGTGGACAGGGCTTCAGCATTTCTACCAAGACCACGCCGGAGAAACAAGCCCTGGCCAAACAGTTTATCGCCTGGTTTTCGCAGACCGAGATCCAGAAGAAGTGGATTACTTATCCCGGCTCGTTTACGGCCAATACCGAATTGTTGTCGAGCGAGGCCTTCGCTGCTGCTTCGCCTTATAATACCACGTTCGCCGAATCTTTGGACGATCTGCAGGATTTTTGGAATGTACCGGTCTACAACGAGTTGATCGCCGCCTCGGTGCGCCATCTCGGTGCGGCATTGGACGGCACTGTGGCTAGTGCCGATGCGCTCAACGCGCTGGCGCAAGAGCACGAGATGATCATGATCGAAGCCGGTCTGCTAGAAATGGAATAGGGGGAGACGCTTGCATCAGATACTGGGCCGGCGCCGCGACTGGATACAATGGGGATTCGTGGGGCCGGCCCTGCTTTTGCTTATCGCGATGAATGTTTTCCCGCTGATTTACAGCATCGTGCTCAGTTTCACCAATGCGGATCTGGTCGGCGGCGAATGGAAGTTTGTCGGCGGGCTCAATTACAAATTCATCTTCAAATTCGCTAAATACGGCCAGGCGCTCAGGACTACGGCGCTCTTCGTATTATTGGCCGTTAGTGCCGAGTTAGTCTTGGGTTTTGGCCTGGCGTTGGCATTGCTCGAGCGCTTTCGTGGCAAAACCCTAGTGCTGACCGCGCTCATGGTGCCGATGATGTTGCCGCAGGCGGTGATCGCGCTATTCTGGAAGCTCGTGCTCAATGGCAACTACGGCATTTTTAATCAGTTATTGGCCGCTTTGGGTTTGCGCCAGCCGCAGTGGATCACCGATCCCGATCTAAAACTCTTTTCCGTCGTACTCGTCGACGTGTGGATGTGGACGCCGTTTATGATGCTGATTTCGCTAGCTGCGCTCAATGCGATCCCTGGGTATATCTACGAGGCGGCGGCCATCGATCGAGCTTCGCGCTGGCGTATCTTCCGCCGGATTACGCTGCCAATGTGCACACCATTATTGGGTTTGGCGGTGCTGCTGAGGGCTACGGACGCGCTCAAGCAATTTGACTTGGTCATGGCGATTACTGGCCCCAATGACCCAGCGACCCAGACGTTGAGCGCGCTTTTGTATCAGGCGGTGTTTCGCGACGGTAAGGTGGGCTTGGGCACCGCTTATTCTTATGTGATTTTGGTACTGGTGATCGCGTTGGCCAGCGTCTTTTTGCGCTATATGGATTCGTTGCAAGGACAGCAGCAGGAGGTCGCCCGGTGAAGGTACTGCGGTTGATCTTTGTCGGCTGCTATCTTTCGGTGGCGATGTTGCCGCTGATCTGGTTATTGCTGACTTCGTTTAAGTTGCGCGAGGAGAGCATAACTGTGCACGCCAAATACCTGCCGAGTCTAGCAGCCGAGGTTGGGCCGGACGATCCTTATTTTCGTGCTAACCTCGATGGTTATCGTCAATTGGCTACTGCCTACCAGGGCTCGAACCACAGCTTCTTCCACTATTTGGGCAATAGTCTTTTGATCGGAGGTTTTAGCACATTTTGCTCGGTGCTGATCGGGACCTGTGCCGCTTATGGTTTCTCCCGTTTCCGGGTGCCCGGTAGTAAGGACTGGCTGTTTTTTATTCTCTCGACGCGATTTTTACCGCCTTTGGCTGTCGTTGTGCCGGTGTTGATGATGTATCGTGAATTTGATCTACAGAATAGCTATCTGGGTTTAGTTTTGCTCTATACGACCTTTAACCTGTCGCTGGCGGTCTGGCTGATGAAGGGTTTTATCGACGAGATTCCGACGGCCTATGAAGAAGCGGCGCTGGTTGATGGTTATACCCGGCTCCAGGCCTTTGTGCAGATCATTCTTCCGCGAGCGGCTTCGGGTATGGCGGTGACGGCGGTATTCTGCCTGATCTCGGCCTGGAATGAATACGGTTTTGCGATGACACTCAATAATCAGCAAGCAGTGACAGTGCCGGTGTATTTTGCCGGTTTGCAGGGGAATGTACAAGGTCTGCCCTGGCCGCAGATCGGCGCTGGGGTGCTGCTCTTTGTCGCGCCAATCATCTTTTTTACCGTATTAGTCCGCAAGCATCTATTGCGCGGCGTCACCTTTGGGACGATCAAACATTGAAGATCTGGTTGGATCGATTGGCTAGGGTTGGTATGCTAATGGGGGTAGTGTTGATGTTGCAGCCCCATTGGGGTGAGGGGCTGCGCTATGGTTTTTTTGCGACGGCTTTTTTCACCGTTCTGCACATAGTGACCTCGCATATGCAGTTGGAAAAACGATGAGTTTTATCGTTTGCGAAGCGCTGCACAAGACCTATGCCGATGGCACCGAGGCTGTCAAGGGCATAGACTTGGCCTGCGAGCAAGGCGAATTTGTGGTGTTATTGGGGCCTTCCGGCTGCGGTAAGACTACGACGTTGCGCATGATTGCCGGCTTAGAGATCGCCACTGCAGGGCGGATCTTGATGGCGGGCGTCGATATTACTGGTCATTCCCCAAAAGAGCGCGATGTGGGCTTTGTTTTCCAGTTCTATGCGCTTTACCCGCATTTAAAAATAGAAGAAAATATAGGTTTTCCGCTGGAGAGCATGGGGATCGGCGGGGTCGATCAAAAAAAACGCGTCAGCGAAATCGTCGAGCGTTTGGGTTTAGGGGAATTACTTGGGCGTTATCCGCGCCAGTTGTCGGGCGGCGATCAGCAACGGGTGGCGCTCGCTCGGGCAATGGTGCGGCAGCCGCAAATGTATTTAATGGACGAGCCCTTGGGCACGCTCGACGCGGATTTACGGCTCGAAATGCGCGAGCTAATTCGCGCACAGCAATTGGCCTCGGGCGTGACGACGCTCTATGTGACACACGACCAGGAGGAGGCGATGAGCCTGGCTGATCGGATAGTGGTGATGGACGGGGGACTGATCCGGCAGAATGCGGCGGCGGCTACCGTCTAC
>DQLG01000174.1 GCA_015660315.1 Candidatus Latescibacterota bacterium | reverse complement strand
TCTCGCCGGTGAACTAGCGACTGGTGCAGCGCTGGCCTCGATTTGGTCCCTGGCCCCTCTCACAGCAAGTCAGCGTGATCACCGTGCAGCGGGCGCACGACGACTTGCTGTGAGAGGGGCTATTGATTGCGCGTCGCGGCTTTACGCGAGGGGCAGAAGCGAGGATCCCGCCCTGGGCCGGATACGCGACAAGTTGTGTGCTGTAGTGGGTGTTGCCCTCCCCGTCCAACTGCTACGATTTCCCGCAACGTATCCCACTTATAGCGTGATAAAAATAGCCGCCAGCGCCAGGGCGATACCCGCCAAGGTCGCCGGGGAGAGGCGCTCTTTCCACAGAAAGCGCGCGGCGAGATTGTCGAGGACCACGACGGTGCAGCCCATCATCGGGAAGAAGACCGTACCAGGCACCTTGCTGAGCGCGGTCAGAATTACCATTAAGGCCACTAGATTATAAAGGCCTATGCCCGCTCCAGTGGCCAACTCGCCCTTTTGCGGCCGGCGTCGGTTGACGAGCAGGTAGAGCGCGCCCCAACTGCCGGCGACAAGGCCAGTGACCATCAGGAATTTGGGCTGATCGCCGCCGAGACCGGCGTATTGCACCCAGCGCAGGCAAGTCAGGCTGGTGCCCTGCAGACAAAAGACCAATAAGACCAGGGCGAGATTGCGCGTATTGCCCAGGTGCAATAAGGCACCCGCGTCCCGCGTCATCAGGACCAAGGCGACAAGTGCCAACAGGGCGCCGGCCGCCTGTAGTTCGGTGAGAGGCTCGTTCCAGACGAGGGCCGACACGGCGGTGGGCACGACTAAGGCCAGGCGAAAGGCTGTGAGCACCGCCGAGGCCTTGACCAGGGTCAGTGCCCGGGTCATCGCCAGCATTGAGCAAATGAAGACCGTGCCGGTGACTAGCCCGAGTTGCAGGGTGCGGTCGTCGACGGCCAATTCACCCCGACTCAGGGCATAGATAGCAAGCAGGCCGGCCACGACCAGGTAATTGACGCTAACGACTACGGGGGCGTAGTGGTCGCGGTGCTCGGACCATTTAAAAAGCTGGCCAAAGCCGAATTCCATGGCAAAGGCCAGGGGTAACCAGTGCACGTTGATGCTCCTAATAAATAGGGATTGATAGTAGCGATTAAAGTAGGGTGGCCAACGAACTTGACATTGTGGTAGCTTCTTTCCTAACGTGTAGGCAAATCAAGTTCTTGCAGGAGATACTGCACATGATCAAAAGAAAGAGCAATAGCCGGTCGGGTTCCAAAGGTCTGAACAAACACCAGCGGGCCGCGTTTAAGGAGGGTGAGGAGCGGGTAGGCCGCGAAGAGATCCAGGAGCTTTTGCAGATGTCGCAGAGCGAAGATCCGGCGGATCGTTTGCAAGCCGCGTCTTTTCTGTGCCCTTGTCATGTGCGCAGGCGCATCGACGAAGTCTGGAAGGCGCTCTACCGGATGCTCGAAGACGACGATCTCAAGGTGCGCCGCGCCGCCTGGCACACGCTCGAAGACGGCGGCAAACCGGACGATCCGGCGCTCGACGAGATTATCGAGCGGACTTTGCAGCGCGACACCGACCGCCAAGTGCTTAACTTCGCGCGGCAGTTCGCCAAGGGGCGCAAAAGGCGCAAGGAGATTGAATTCGAAGTCGTGGCGATCTCCGATTTCGCCGACCGCGGCAAGTGCGATTTCTGCGGCGAGGCGAGCGTGCCGATCAAGAAAGACTTTGAGACCGAGCTTGACGTGGGCAGCAGCCGGCGTTTTGCGATGGTCTGTGAACCCTGCGATAAAACGGCATAAGCCCAATTCTCCGCAATAAAAAAACCCTCGCCGACGTCTAATCGGGCGAGGGTTTTCTTTATTTCAGCCAGTGGCTTCTTCAGTCCGGATCGGGAATATCGGTACTCAGCAAGGCATTGACGCCTATCGCCGTGCTGGGAATCTCGGTGCGGACGACCGGATGCCATTCGAGCACTTCATCGATGCGAAAGACTTCTACCAGACCGGCAGAAATCTTGAAGAAGAAGTCGATATCGTTGCGAATTTCCTTGCTCAAAGCGATCTCAAAGAACATTTCGCTGCGGGCGGCGGCCGAGTCGATCAGATGCCAGCTGAGCCAGACGGTTAACGATTCGGTATCGTCCATGCCCTCGTTGGCGTGGAATTCTCGCAGGAAAGGCGTCAGCGTGTCGAGAAACTCGCGCGCTGAACGTCTGTCGTGAAGATAAATCAAACCGTCCCACTGGTCCGGTGGCTGGTTGGCGTCGCGGTAGACGCCGATATGGCACTTCATGGATGTATGCTCCATTACCATAGGTGGGGAAACCTATTGCAAAAGGACGGGAAGGAGGCTGTCCTGAATGAAAGCAAATTCTGCACCAAAGTTTGGCTACTTAGTTAATATGCGCTGCAACTCTTTGATATTACTAATAACTAACTAGGATTGGGGTCCATTGCAACCCCTTAGCTATCTTGGTATAGGGCGAAAAAATCTGCCTGCCATGCAGCAAAATGACCACTTATGATCGCATCGCGCATATCGCGCATCAATCGTTGGAAGAAAAACACATTGTGAAAAGTGGCCAAATGCATGCCGAGCACTTCGTTGGTCTTGAAGAGGTGGCGCAGATAGGCTCGGCTATAATGGCTACAAGTTTTACAAGCGCAATCCGATTCGAGCGGTTGCGGATCTTCGGCATGGCCGGCGTTCTTGAGCCGCAATCGTCCGTTGCGGGTAAAGACGGTACCATTGCGCGCGTTGCGGGTGGGCACCACGCAGTCGAACATGTCGACACCGGCCCCGACCGCTTCAACTAGGTCATTCGGCAATCCTACACCCATGAGATAGCGGGGTTTGCTGTTGGGGAGCAGAGGCGTGGTTTCGCGTATCATGCCGAACATCGAGTCGCGCGGTTCACCGACGGCCAAACCGCCGATGGCGTATCCGGGCAGATCCATCTGGATCAGCTCCTGAGCGCAGGTCCGGCGCAAATCCGGGTAGATGCTGCCCTGGACGATACCGAAGAGGGCTTGCGGCGGTCGGTGCGTGCGTTGTGCCGATAGTTCCTGGTGGCGCTTGATGCAGCGTTCGGCCCAGCGCAGGGTCATGCGCATGGACTTCTCTGCATAGTCGCGTTCGCAGGGGTAGGGCGTGCATTCGTCGAAGGCCATAATGATATCGGCGCCGAGCCCGTGCTCGATCTCCATAACGCTTTCGGGTGTGAAGAGGTGGGACGAGCCGTCCAAGTGCGACTGGAAGCGCACGCCTTCCTCGCTGATTTTGTTAAGGTCGCCGAGGCTGAAAACCTGGAAACCGCCGCTGTCGGTGAGGATAGGGCGCGACCAGTTCATAAACTGGTGTAGTCCCCCCATCCGGTCGATCAGCTCGTGCCCGGGGCGCAGATAGAGGTGGTAGGCGTTGCCGAGGATGATCTGCACCTGCGCCTCGATGAGATCGTGTTGGTCGAGGGTCTTGACCGTGGCTTGGGTGCCGACCGGCATAAAGATTGGCGTTTCGATCTTGCCGTGCGGGGTGTGCAGCACGCCGGCTCGGGCACCAGTCTCGGGATCCTCGGCGATTAGTTCGTAATGGAAATCGTTCATGGCAGCAGTCGGGAAATGGGTGCGAAGCGAAACCCTCGCATTTCGAGACGAGGCAGGATGCTGGTGAGGGCTAACAATGTTGCTTCGCGATCGTGGCCGATGCCGATGGCTTGGCCCGCCCGTGCGGCTATTCCGGCGAGGTCCCACAAACGGGCTTCAATGGCCTCGATTTCGTCGATTTCGTCGAGGAAGAGGTCTCGGGTGTAGGCGCGGAGGTCCATGTCGATGGCCATATCGTAGGCGACCGAATTGGCGGTGGTACGACTGTCGAGAAAGAGCAGGTTGCGGGCTTTGAGTTCGTTTAGCACCTGCTGCATGACGCGCTCGTCGGCGGTGGCTTTGGAGCCCATGTGATTGCTGATACCGCGGGCATGGGGGACCTTTTTAAGCGCTTGGCGGATCCGGCGGCGGATTTCTTTGTTATCCTGGTCCACCGATATCGCGCCTTCGCCGGGGTCCTGTCCGCCCTCGGGCTCCATCGGTAGGTGCAACAGCACTTGATGGCCATTGGCGTGGGCTCGGTCGCTGAGGTCGCTGACCTGGCCTTCGTTGGGCAGGATGGCCAGCGTCAGGGGCTGTTGCAGGGCGCAGAAGCGCGCGGCGATGGCGTCGCCGCCGCCACCGAAATCGTCGAGGACTATGGCGATCTTGCCGGCGCGACGTCGCTCGGTGATGGGTGTTAGCGTCAGGGTAGTGGTGGCCGTGCCTGCAAAGCCGCAGCGCATTTTGACTTGCCCTCGGCGTTGACTGGCACCGATGACCTGGCCGCCGAGACCTTGCACGAAGCGCGTGATGCCGAGATTGGCTTCAGTGAGCGGCAGATCGGCAGGTACGCTCACCTTGATGCGGTCGAGGTCGGTTTGGCGGTTTTTACTGAAGAGTTCCGGCCAGAGACCCATTTCGAGCAAGGCGCCGTCTATGCCGGTGTAGAGGCTGTCGGCGAGTTGGCGGGCGTCGGTGGCCTGGAAGGGCGCGGGTGCGGAGATCGGCGAGGTTGCTGGTGTTTCATCGGCTTGCTTGCGCCAAGGGATATAGAGCGAGAGCGCGATGGCTCCGGCGAGCACTACGCCCGAGAGGGCGAAGTGCCAACGTGGATGGCGCTGGCGCTTCGCCAGGCGTTTCCCCATATGCTTAGGGTGCGGTCTGTTGTTTCAGTGCCGTCCAACTTTGCACGCCAACGGGGCGTTTGCCGGCGCCGCTACAGTCGCCGCTGAGCGGATCGTCGATCCAGCGGGAGATCTTCCACAGGGCCTCTTCGTTGAGGCGCAGTTTGTAGGTCATGATCTGGTCGACGCGAAAACCGTCGCCGTTTTCGTCGAGCAGCAGCATTTCGACCCGGCCGCGGAAAACTTCCCAGTCCTCGTCGGGGTGGCCGTCGGGGTCGTTTTCGTCTTGTTTGGGAAATTCGGGGCCGAGTTCCTGCGAGCGGCGGATCAGCTCGAAGTCGTATTCGAAGGTGCGGAAGATATCGAAAATGCCCGACTGGGAGCCGTCGCGACTGCCGCCCATGATCTCCAGCTCTTCTTCGAAGCCGTTGGCCAATACTAGGTCGCCGAGACAGTCGCTTTCGGTGAACCAGTAATTCTCGTCGAGCAGCGTCTCGTAGAGGTCTTTGTCCCGGGCACGCATCGCACGGGCGAGGTTGTCGAGCAGGACCTCGGGTGTAGTGGCTTCGAGCGCGGGCGGCAGTTCGGTGCCGCCTTCGGGCGTGTGTTTTGCGGGAGCGAAGGGGTTGCCGCAGGCGCAGAGGCCTAAGAGCAGGGCGCAGGCGGCGTAGCGTGTGAATGGCTTCATTGTTTCTCCCTATTTTGTTGCGGGAACGGCTTTGTTAAAATCTTTGTATCTAAGTTTTATATATCACATAAATCAGGCGAATTGGCGATAGCTATATAAAAATACTAAGTGGACGGATTATTATCAAAAGTGTGAAGTGGGGTGCGCTGCGGGGCTGACCGTGGCGGGTATTTTTGCAGTCCCCCAGGTCGCCTGTCGGACCCATCTCTCGGCCACTCCCTTCCAGGTCATTTGCCTTGCTCACCCCTCGTTGGCCAATACTCAGTTTTGAGAGGGAAAGTGGTTGCCGGCAATCTTGGGCTTGGGAGTGGATGAAGAGTTTGCTGTTATGGCGATGGTCTTGTCGTGCGCTCTCACTCGCCGTTCTCATCGCGCAGCATTCAGGGGGGCTTTTTTGTCGGACAGAGCAGGGGTTGCCGCAGGGGCTATGTATCAACTAGGATATGATGAGAATTAAGTGTTGTAAGCTTAGCAGGATGTATTTCCTTTCTCTAATTTCCCTCATTAAGACCTGCGGAACAACCGCTACCGCGCAAAGATCGCCCGCAACTCTCCCCAAGAAAACTTCGCCGAAGCCCGATCGCGCTGATCCCGCCAAGCCTTCACCGTCCACACCGGATTCTCCACCGTCGGCGTCACCAGATCCACTTCCATAAACCCCTTGATGCCGATTATGTTGAGCGTCGTGCCCGTCGTATCGCCCTCCGCGGCAGCCACCAACTCGACAAACTCGACCTCGTAAGGGAAAATAAACGTTTCGTTCAACTGGTCTTCGGAGGGGATGCGCTCGTCTCTGGAGGCCGAAAACCAACGGGCGAAACGCGCGCTCTGGATGCGCTCCGGGTCGAGGATCGCGCGGGCGAAGCTACGCTCCTGTTCCGCGCCCCAGAGCGTATCGCGGCCGGCGTCGTAGATCTCGGGGTGCAGATCGATGTCTTCGGCGTCGGGGGTGAAGGTGAAATCGGGGGCGAACTGGTCCATATACTGTTCGGGGCTGCGGGTTTCGGGCTGGGCCTGGAATATCGAGCGAAGATTGGCCAGTACCGACTCGGGCCGGATGCGTTCGAGCAGGAAGAGCTGTTGGCCGCTGGGGCAGTCGGGGACTTGTGTCGACAGCGGGCTCGTGGCGTCGAAGCGCGGTGCCTGGCTGTCGACATTGTCGCAATACGGGAAGAGCAGAGCGCTGGTATCGGGCGCGCAACGGCAGTCGACTAACTCGCTGTCGCCGATACCGCAGCCGGCAACAACGATTAAGAGCAAATAGGGCAGTGGTCGCAGTGCTGAAGTCTTCAAGGGGTGGCGAAGGGCACGGGGGCGAAACAGACGACGAAGATTAGCAGACACAGGTAGCCTACCAGGCGTCGCCGGGGGTCCAGTGAGGTGAAGGTGTCGTAGGGGGCTGGATGGTCTTTGCCGAAAATCGCGAGAAAAAAGGCCAACGCCAACCAGCCCGGCCAGCCTTGAGGTAGTTCCCATATCAATGATAAAATACCATAGACCCCCATGCCCAGCAAGATCGCGTAGGCGGTGCGGGCGATATGGCGGTGCCAGGACCCGAAGAGCGCGTAGACGATATGTCCGCCGTCGAGTTGGCCGATGGGGAAGAGGTTGAAGGCGGTGATAAAAAGGCCGACCCAGCCGGCGAAGGCCACCGGGTCCAAGAGCACCAATTGGTTGGGGCCTATTTCGGGCAGGACTAAGGTCGAGATCCCACTGAAGAGCAGTGGCGACCCCAATTCGATGGGGTAGACGTGGAAGGCGTCGATCGAGACGATGGACGAACGGGCCAGCCCCGCGAAGCAGGCGATGAGCGCGATGACAAAACCGGCCAGCGGCCCGGCGGCGCCGATATCGAGCAAAGCCTTTTTGTTCGGGATGGGGGAATGGATTTTGATGACGGCGCCCAGGGTGCCCAAGAAGGAGATATAGGGCAGGGGTAGAAAATAAGGCAATGAAGCTTTGACGCCCCAGTGACGCGCGGCAAAATAATGGCCGAACTCGTGTACGGTGAGGATAAAGAGCAGGGTCGCGGCGAAGGGCAGGCCTTCGACTAGGTGGACCAATGCCTGGATACTGCTCAGGGGGTCGACACCTTGTTGCATGGCTCCAGCGGCGGTCATCGAAAACATGGTCAGGGCAAAGAGCAGCAGGTGGACCCAAGGGCGGGAGGTGCTGCTCTTTTTGGGGGCGCTTGGGGTCCGGATTGACTGTCCCAGCGGCGCCAATTCGGTGGCCGGTGGCGGCAGCAGGGGGACGGTTTTACGCCAGAAGTTCACAAGGAAGGGCTTTCGAGCAGCAGGGTGATCCGGTGCGCGTCGCCGAGGCCCGAGCTAAAGGGCACATAGGCGTAGTCGATGATCCAGCGTCCGGTCACTAGGCCGAGGCCAGCCGAGAGATTGCGGTTTTCCGCGTTCTGATAGCCGGCGCGCAGGCGCAAGCGCTCGCCGGCGCGGTATTCGCCGCCTACATGGAAAGTGAAGTCTCCGTCGCGGGCTTGTTGCGCTTCGACTGTGATTAGAAGGTCGGTGAGGCCGGTGTAGGCGGCGCCGAGGCGGGCTTCGAGCGGCAGATCGGTCGCTTGGCGGTTGAGCTTGCCCATGCTGCCGAGGTTGCGCAGGCTCGCCCCGAAGTGCAGGCGCGAATCGATGGCGTAGATCAGGCCGAAATCGGCGGCAGCGCCGCTGGCGTTGTCGGTGGAGATCGATTGGCGGATGACGTTCAAGCGCAGCCCTACGCGCAAACGATCGATACGGCGGGCGTAACTAAGGCCGGCGGCGCCCTCATAGACGCCGAAATGGCCTAGAGGGGCGGTGGAAGGGCCGGTGCGGCGTTCGAGGTCGTCGGTCTGCCACAGCTGGCCGGAGAGCCCCCAGACGCTTTGTCCGCGGGCCCAGGCCATGTGCAGATAATCTTGGCGGGTGTCCTGTATCCAGGCGGCGTGGCTGAAGGCGGCGCTTTGTCCGCGCGATTGCAGGGCGGCCGGGTTGAGGGCCTGCGCATCGGGGAGGGCGGTGACGGCTTCGGCCAACGCGGCAGCGCGTGCGCCGCCGCTAAGGCGCAGCGAGGGCAGCCCAGTGGCGGACAGGGTGACGGGTAAGGCCAAAAGCGCGGCGAACAAGAGACGCATAGAACTCCTTAGAACGCCAGCGCCAGGCCGATGGTCGTGCGACCCCCGGCTTCGAGGGGGTCGGCGAGGTAGGCGTAGTGGAATTGCAGGGTCTTGATGCGCATCGGGCGCAGGGTCAGCCCGGCGGAAAGCAGGCTGCCGTTTTCGGCGCCGAGGCGGTTGAGACCGCCGCGCAAGGTGAGCAGGGGGCTCAGGGCCCATTCGGCGCCTAGATTGGCGCTGTGCCCGTTGTCGGAGCGGAATTCGGCGGCGAAGGTCAGCCCGGTTAGTGGCTGGTGCGAGGCGCCGAGCAGTAGGACGCGCGGCAGTTGGTCTTCAGTGGCGCTCGATTGCTGATTGGCCCGGGGCACTTTCCAATCGAGTTTGGCGCCGAGATTGCGCACGCCGGCGCCGAGCCAGGTGCGCTCGGAAACGCGGAACTGGGCGCCGAAGTCGAAACCGCTGCCATTGGCGGTGGCCGCCGACGAGAAGGGGGTATCAATCTTCTGGTTGAAGATCTTCATCGCCAAACCGACGGACAGGCGCGGCCCTACGGTGCGGCCCACCGCGACGATAAAGGCATTGGCCCCGTCTTCGATGGGGCCGGTGAATTGGCCGTTGGAGGTGCGGCCTTCGATCCCATCTACGGAAGCGTGCGACCAGGCGATGCCGAAACCCATGTCCCCGCGGGGGTTGAGCGCGAAAGATGCGCTGTTTTGCAGGCGGCCTTGTGAAAGCGACTGCAGCGAAGACTGGACCGTGCTGCCGCGCAATCGCGCCAGGCCGGCGGGGTTCCAGTAGGGAGCGGAGGCGTCGTCGACGGTGGCGACGAAGGCGCCCATCCCCAGGCCGCGGGTACCCAGGCCTGTTTCGAGAAAGGCGGCGGCGAAATCGGCCGCCTGCGCAGTGGTGACGAGCGAACAGAGCAGAAGGGTGCAGAGGCTTTTCAATCGAGTACCACTACTTTGCCGAAGGCCATTTGGCCGGTGCTGAGTTGGATGCGATAAAAATACGTGCCATTGGCGACGGCCTGGCCGTCTTGGTCGGTGCCGTCCCAGGCGACCCGGTGGTCGACGCCGCCAGCGAAGGGCTCGGCCAAGATCAGGTCGCGAACTAAACGGCTGGCGAAGTCGTAAATGGCAATGGAGACATCGGCTTCTTTTTCCAGGCTGAAGACCAGGGTCGCCGTCTCGCGCGAAGGGGCGAAGGGATTGGGTGCGGCGTAGGTCCGCGCGGTACTATCCGGAACGCCGCCGGTGCCGACGAAGTTGCCGGTGTCGATTGATCGGGTGCGGATCAGGTCGCGAATAATGCGCCAGGTGCCGCCTTCGTCCTCGGAGCGGCCCAACCCCTTTTCGGCGCCGGCCCACAGCACGTCGCCGACGCGTTCGAGCCCTACAAAGGTGCCTTCCAGCGCTTGGCCATCGGCGACTTCGATACTTTCCCAGTCGCGTTCAGCGTCGAGCGGCAAGGCCGGGTCACGGCTGGCTAAGAGCCCTTGGGCCGTGCCGGCCCAGACGAAGTTGGGGGTGAAGGCGAAATCCCAGGCGAAGGTCGGACCGGTGTGGGTCCAAGTCTGGCCGAGATCGCGGCTAACACTGATGGCTTGTGTCTGGCCGGGTAAGGGAGTGGTGTTGGTGCCGGCCCAAAGTCCGGTGGAGCCGTCGGGAAGAACCATGCGCTCCATCGCCACGACCCAGTTGCCCGACGGGTTGCCCGGTAGCGGGTTGCCCGTTTCATCTAAGCGCACCTTAGCGTTCTTCCAGCTTTGGCCGCCGTCCAAGGTAAAGGAGATGCCGCTAGAGGTGCCGATCCAGACGGTGTCGCCGTGCGCGACGACCGAAAAGGTGCGGTGCAAAAGCTCTTGACTTGCGAGACTGTCAGCTCCGACGCGCAACTCGGCGATAAGGGCCGGGTCGGCGCTTTCGCGCGCGAGGCTGTCGGCGAGAATCTGCAGGCTGTCGGCGGCGGTTTCGCCGGCGAAGTAGACGAGCCTGGTTGCACCACCGGGTATGAAGGGTTGCCAGGTCTGGCCTTGGTCGAGCGAGCGGACCGTCGAGCCGGCGAAAAAGGCCGCGTAGATGGCCTCGCCGTCGAGCGAGAGATCGAAACAACCATTGAGAATGGTGGTGCCGGGGCTGCGCTCAAAACCGGGTTTGCTCGGATCGAAGATAAACTCGTTGGGGATATGGCGCCAAGAGCGCCCGCCGTCGTGGGAAAAACTCAGCCCGGTACCGGCTTGGGCCGTTCCTTGTCCTGCGATAGTGGTGTCGATCAGGGTCGCGACCCACACCGTGTCGCCGCTAGCGTCGAGCGCGCTGATCGCGCCGCGACCAAGGCCGTTGAGGGCGGTAAAGGTGACCCAGTCAGAGGCGCTGAGCCCGCTGCTTACCGCCGGATCGAGACGGGCGATCCCGCTTTCGGTGCCGACCCATAGATAGCGTCCACTCCAGACCACATCGCCGATTTCGGCGCCGAAGAGGCCGCGAATCGGTTCGGAGGTTTGGTGAAAGCGCTGGGGGCGTGCCGCGTGGGCAGGCGAGATATGCAGCGAAAGAAGGATGAAAAGCGAAAAAAAGACGGAGATATGGCTGAATCGGGAGAGAGATATCATCAAGCGACTATTTTCACCTCGTGCGGGATGCGGAGTCGTTTAAGCATAAGTGGCGGCCCGTTCGCGCATCGCTTCGATTACCTCGTAGCCGACACCGTAGTCGCCGATGCGCGTGCCGTCGACATTGCCGTGGCTGTCGGAGCCACCGGACTTGAGCAGCCCATGGCGATCGGCGAGTTGGTTGTAGAAGTCGATTTGCGGTGGTTGGTGGGCTGGGTGGAAGACCTCGACGCCGTCGAGCCCGAAGGAGATTAGTTGCTGGATAATGCCCTCGTGCAGGCTGGCGCCGGGATGGGCGAGTACCGCTACGCCCCCGATGCGGTGAATCAGGGCGATAACGTCTTCGGCCGATGTATAGGGTTTCGCTTTGAAAGCGGGCCCCCGGTCGCCGATATAGCGGTTAAAGGCTTCGTTCTTGTCGACGACTAGGCCTTTTTCGACCAATGCGGCGGCGATATGGGGCCGCCCGAGCGGGCTGCCTTTGGCTTGTTCGAGGACATCTTCGAGACTGACGCCCAGGCCTAGGCCGTTGAGTTTTTCGACGATTCCGATGCCGCGCTGATGGCGCGACTTGAAGGCCTTTTCGAGATTGGTGCCGAACTGGTCGTCGTTGCAGTCGATGCAATAGGCGAGGATATGGACTTCGCGCTCGCGGACATGGGCACTGAGCTCGGTACCGGGAACGACTTCCATGCCCAGACGTTTTCCGGCCTCAGTGGCCTCTGGAATACCTTCGACCGTATCGTGGTCGGTTAAGCTAATCGCTTGCAAGCCCGCTTCGCAGGCTTCCTCGACCGCTTGGGTTGGAGTCCGCAAACCATCGGAGCAAAAGGAATGCATATGAAGATCGGCTAAATTATAGCGCACAGAGGTCTCTTTGATAGTAGATCTATAGATAATTCTGGGTAATGGCTATAAAAAAAGCTTTTTGGTGCCCCTGATCAAGTGCAGTGTAACAGGTTGTGATCGTCGCCGTCCCAAGATGTGGGGCGAAAGTGCCACAAGTGTTACGCTACAAGGTATAAAATAGATTGCACGCGCCTAATTGCTGGAGAGTTCGATCAACAAATCGCCACAGCCGGCGCGTATTTTCTCCAGCGCCCGATCTCTGAGCTGGCGGATCCGCTCTCGGGTGAGGCTCAATTGCGTGCCAATTTGTTCGAGGGTCAGAGGGGCCTGGTCGTCGAGGCCGAAGTAGGCGCGGATGATCAGATCCTCGCGGTTGTCGAGCAAGTCAAGGCAGGCGCGCAGGGTTGTGGAGAGTGCGGTGCGCTCGAAGGAATCGGCTGGATCTGGAGCGGTATCGGGAAAAGAGGCTCCCAGAGGTTCGCCATCCTCGGGAAAGGATGGGATGTCTAAAGAGACGTCGCTCTGGGCGATATCGAGGGCATTGCGTGTCCTGTCCAGCGATATTTCGGTGCAATGAGAGAGCTCCTCGAGGTTCGGATAACGGCCCAGTTGTTGCGCGAGAATGCCCATTTTTCGCTCAATTTTTTGTAAATCGTTGACTTGGCTCATCGGCGGCCGGGCGATTTTTCTGTCTTCGGCCAGGGCTTTGAGAATGGCCTGACGGATCCACCAGACTGCATAAGTGATGAATTTAAAGCCGCGGGACTCGTCAAAGCGTCTGACCGCTTCTATCAATCCGACATTGCCCTCCGAAATCAGCTCGCCAAAGGATAGTCCTCGGCCATTATAACCTTTGGCTATACTGACGACGAAACGCAGATTGGCCTCGACCATTTGGTGCATGGCGTGTTCGTCACCGGCACGGGCTCTGGCGGTAAGCTCGGATTCGCGCTGGCGACTCAGGGGTTCAAAGTCCTGGATATCGCGCCAATAGGACTCTACCGAGCCCGACGCGTCGGAATTTATTTTGGCCATAACTCGTTGGTAGGATTGGTGTAAGGACGAATAGTGCGCCCTGTGGCTGACGCGGACTCTTAAGTGGACTATTAAATAGAACGGTGGAAGGGCAGCTGGGGTTCCAGCTAGCGTCAGGCGAGGGGCAATAGGGGGCGGAAACGGTCGTAGGCGGCGTCCCAGTCTGCCGATTGCTCGGGCCGGTAGACCTCCGGATCAAAGGAGTCGCGCACGACTTGGCGGGCTTCGGCCAGTGAGGCGAGTTGGCCCAGGCCGATAAGTTGCAGCAGCAGGTTGCCGATGCCGGTCGCTTCGAGCGGTCCGGCGATGACCTGTCGTGCGGCGGCCGAGGCGGTAAACTGGCAGAGCAGGCGATTCTGGATTCCGCCACCGACGACATGGATGCATTCGAGGCGTCGCTCGAGGATGGTTTCTAGGCTTTCGAGCACGTAGCGGTATTTTAGCGCCAGACTTTCGAGCACGATGCGGATCATCTGTCCCTCGTCGGCGGGCACATTCTGACTAGTCTCTTCGCAGTAAGCGCGGATTCGGCCGGGCATATTGCCGGGGGTGATAAAGCGCTCGTCGTCGGGCTCAATCAGCGCGACAAAGGGCACGGCGTCGCGGGCCATGGCGGTCAGTTGCTCATAGGAAAAATCGCGGCCTTCGCGCTGCCAGGCACGGCGACATTCTTGTACCAGCCACAGCCCCATAATATTTTTCAGGAAGCGATAGCTCGGCCCGACGCCGCCTTCGTTGGTGAAATTGTATTGTAGAGCTTTGTCGGAGATCAGGGGCTCGCCGAGTTCGACGCCCATCAGTGACCAGGTGCCCGAACTGATATAGGCGTAGTCGCGGGTTGCGGCGGGCACCGCGGCGACCGCCGAGCCGGTGTCATGCGTCGCCGGGGCGATGACAGGTACGGCGTTGAGGCCGGTCGCGGAGGCAATGGAGGGTAGGAGCGTACCGACCTGGGTGCCGGGTTGTACGATTTCGGGCAGAAAATGCGTCGGCAGCCCGAGGCCGGTGAGCAGTTCGGTCGACCAGGCGTTTTTGCGCGGATCGTAAAATTGGGTGGTGGTGGCGTTGGAAAACTCGCAGACCTTGTTACCGGTGAAGTAGAAGTTAAAGAGATCGGCCATCAGCAGCAGGGTGTTTGCCGATTGCAATAGCGGGGAATCGCGCATTGCTAAGAGCTGGTAGAGGCTGTTGAGCTTCATGAACTGCACGCCGGTATGTGAGAAGATCTCTTCGCGCGGCACGCGGGAAAAGGCCTCTTCGAGCATGCCGGCGGTGCGCGGGTCGCGGTAGTTGCGCGGGTTGTCCAAAAGTGCGTCGTCCGGGCCCAAGAGCGCGAAGTCGACGCCCCAGGTGTCAACGCCTATGGATGCGAGGTCTTTGCCGTGCTCGCGGGCGAAGAGCGATAGGCCCTGCTGCATTTCGGCGAAGAGGCGCAGTGGGTCCCAGTAGAGGCGGTCGAAGATTTGCACCGGGCCATTGGGAAAGCGGTGCAGCTCCTCTAAGGCCAGGCGTTTGCCGTCGAAGTGGCCGACGAGTGCACGGCCGCTTTCGGCCCCTAAGTCGAAGGCGAGTAGCTTGCTCACAGGTAGTTGAGCCCCAGGTCGGAGACGAGTTCGCGGGTGTTGCTGTCGAGCAGAGCGCAAATCAGCGCGATGCCGAGATCGCGCTCTAGACCGGCCGCGTAAGAAGCATGCTCGTCCTGATAGTTGAGCCGTTGGAATCCGCGCACGGTGGATTTGAATTCGTCAGGACGTTCGTAAAGAATATTTTGTGCGACTTGCGGGTTGTCGAGTGCCTCGCTGATAAAGGGGACGCCGAAGATGTCCTCGAGGGCATTGCGGAGCTGGCGATGCAGCATTAGAAGGGGTAAACCTCGTTGAGTTTGCGCATGAGTGGTGAGCCGCTTTTTTCTCTTTCCTCCACAATCACCTGCTGGATCAACGGCGTGCGTCGCCAATAGCTGAGCAACGCCGAAAAATCGAGCGAGGGTTGGCGGAATTCCAGACGGAAGACCAAGAAGGCGCGGAATAGGTTTTTTAGCATAGCCTGCCGTTAAGGTCTTATGAATGAGAGGTTTTGTGTGTACATGCGCAAGTGTATTTCCGCGTGCTCGATTTTGCGCCTAAGCAAATAAACAACCCCACCGATCTCCGTTCAGCGGGACTGTTTACAGGTTATGACGTCGATTTGTCGTTTAGTCAATAAACTCCGCGATCCGCCCCTCAATTCGGTCTAATATGGGCAAATCGCTGATCTCGGCTTCGAACACCGTCCCGGTGACGCGCTGGAACAAGTCGATATAGCGCTCGGCGACCTGGATGCGGATATCGTCATCCAACTCGGGGATATGCGTGTCGGAGATGCCTTTGTCGCGCAGCCAGAGCCGCAGGAACTCCTTGTCAAGGCTCTCGGGCTCTTCGCCATTGGCGTGGCGCTCGGCGTAGCTATCGAGAGCCCAGAAGCGCGATGAATCGGGCGTGTGTACCTCGTCGGCGAGCGTGATATTGCCGTCGGGGTCGAGGCCCATTTCGTATTTGGTATCGACGAGGATTAGGCCTTGTTTGGCGGCCATCTCTTCGCCGCGGGCGAAGAGTTTGAAGGCGATGTCCTCGATCTTTTCCCAGGTATCCTTTGCCACTAGGTTCTGGGCGAGGATCTCGTCGCGCGAAATCAGCTCGTCGTGTACCTCGTCCTTAGTGGTGGGCGTGATAATAGCCGCGTCAAAGGGCTGGTTTTTGATCATGCCTTCGGGCAGCGTATGACCGCAATATTGGCGCACGCCATTGTTGTAATGCGTCCAGATCGCGGTGTCGGAACTGCCGGTCATATATCTGCGCACGACGATCTCCACGGGCAATATCTCCAGCTCGCGGGCAATGGTGACATTGGCGTCGGGCACCGCGAGAATCTGGTTTGGGGCGATATCCTCCGTTTGCTCGAACCAGTATTGCGCGATGCGGTTGAGTACTTGGCCCTTGAGCGGGATGGCGCCGAGCACGTGGTCAAAGGCGGACTGGCGGTCGGTGGTGATAAGGACGCGCTTGTCCTTCAGCAGATACATATCGCGGACTTTGCCCTTTTTGTATTGGGCTTCCCACTGGGGGAATTTGGCCTCCATGAGGCAATTGTCGAGTTGGGATTGGATCTGTTCGCGGGTGATCATGGCGGTATGGGTTCCTCCGGCAGGGACGGCACGAATGCGGATAAGTTTCCCATGGAGCCCGCCTCAGGCCCCGCAGGCGCGGTTGAATTATGAGCAAAATTATTAGCGCATAAGTGTCCCGTCAATACACGACAGCGTAGAGATTGCTTGATTTTCGCTCATCTAGGGCGTATTTTGGGGCACGAATGGGGCGTCCGGGCCCCGCGAAGGCGTCCGGGCCAGGCGAATTCTGATATTTAAAATCAACTGACGAAGTCATTATCCTTCAGGGAGGTCCATATGTTACGGAATCTGGCTATACTGGCTCTGGTGGTGGGCCTGAGTGCGTGCAGCACCGAGAACGAAGATAAGGAAATGCTGGTTCAATATATCAATACGATGACGAAATTGGCCGACAAAAATGAGCAGATTGTCGAGTCAATTAAACATCTGAGAAAGCCCATGGATCAGATCTCTGAACAGGATTTGGCCGAGGTACGAGCGCTCATCAATAGCTATGTGTCTGATGTGCAAACGATGTTCCCCCGAGATCTCTCGTACCGCGAACTGCGCGTGACCCACAACCTCTACGTCGACAAGGTCTCGCAGGCTATCGATTTGGCGGGGGACAAGGGGCGCGAGATGAGGCGCGAGAAGAGCAATGTGGCCATTGGCGTGAAACACATCGCAAGATTTACCGGACGCCATTACAATGGCATGCTAGTCTTGTGGGAACGCCACAAATTGCCGGACTTCCCACTCCATTGGCCCGAGTGATCTATGCAGTTTTTGCGCAAGCGAAGTCCCCGGCCCTAGCGGTCGGGGGCTTTTGTGTTTAGGAAGTCAGGCCTGGGGGGGGATGCAGGTCTTGAACTGGTGCAGCTAACGCTGGCCGCTGGAGAGGAAGCCGCCCGGAAGCCCTACCGGTACTAAAAGAGACTAAGCTCAACCTATAGTAGAGAGGGTCCATATGTTGAGGAAACTGGCTTTGCTGGCGCTGGCGGTTGGCCTGGTCGGCTGCGGATACGAAGCGGAGGAGAGACAGATTCTGCTCGACTACGTAAATGCCATGAGTCAAATGGATGCCAAGAACAGGCAGATTGCCATCACCATTGAGCAACTGCGAAAGCCCATCGCTCAGATCTCCGAACGAGATCTGGCCGAGGCGCGCCAACTCATCAACGACTACGTAACGCAATTGCAGGGGCTCGTGCCCAGCGATCCGAACTATTCGGAATTGCGCATGACCCACAGCCGCTACGTCAGCAAGGTGACGCAGGCCATCGAACTATCGGGCGACAAGGGGCGTGAGACGAAATGGGAGAAAAGCAACGTGGATATCGGCGTGCGCCATATCGAGAAACTGACCAAGCGACACTATAACGGTATCGATATCTTGTGGCTGCGGCAGAAGATCAGCGACCCTTATCCGCTGGTGTGGCCTTCCTCCTATTGATTGTTTGATCCGTTGCGAAATATTCAAAACCCCCGGCCTTGCTAGGTCGGGGGTTTTTTGTGTCAGGAGGCGATGCTCGCGGCGGGCTGCCGCGTTTTGAATTGGTGCAGCCAGCTTTGGCCGCTGGAGAGCAGGCCGGTGTAGAGGAAGCCGACGTGGAAGAGCAAGAGGAAGGGTAGCCCCCAATAGAGATTCGTGGTCCAGGCGTAGTAGAGGGCGACCGCAAAATAGAACGCCATACCCAATTCGCCGAGGGATACCAGGGTCCAGCGGCTGGAGTATTTGCGCGGCTGATGTTGGGACTGGCGGCCGGTGACGCCATATTTGGGCGTGCGCAAAAAACTGCTCTCGTGGCCGACGAGCCCTTCGATCACTGCGCGGGTATTGTTGATGCAGAGACTCATGCCGACGGCCATTAACATCGGCAGGTATTTGATCTGCCGCTTCCAGTCGGGGTAGAGCACGCGCTGCGAGGTGATATAGAACCCGGAGATCGCCATGGTGGCAAAGGAGAACATCGGCAAATCAATGATAAAGAGCCGCTCCCAACCCAATTGCGACCGGATCGAGAGCACTGGCAAGGTCAACAGCCCCATCAGCAACATCATGATATAACAGAGATTGGCCGTCAGGTGGAAGGTCGCCTCGATTTTAATCTTGGCCGGCAGCGAAGAGCGCCAGATTTTGGGCAGAACTTTTTTGGCGGTTTGCACAGCGCCCTTGGTCCAACGGTGCTGTTGTGACTTAAAGGCATTGATTTCGACGGGGATTTCGCCGGGGATCTCGATCTCGGGCAGATAGCGGAATTGCCAGCCGACTAATTGGGCCCGGTAGCTCAGATCGAGATCTTCGGTCAGGGTGTCGTGCTGCCAGCCGCCGGCGTCGTAGATGGCTTGTTTGCGCCAGATGCCACCGGTGCCGTTGAAGTTGAAGAAGCGGCCGGAGCGGTTGCGGGCGGTGTGCTCGACGACGAAGTGGCCGTCTAGGAAGATCGACTGGATGCGGGTCAGCAAAGAATAGAAGCGGTTGAGATGGCCCCAGCGCATCTGCACCATGCCGATCGAATCGTCGGTAAAGTGGTGGATAGCCCGTTGCAGGATATCGGGCGGCGGTACGAAATCGGCGTCGAGCACCAACACGAATTCGCCCCGAGAGCGTTCGAGCCCCGCGGCGAGGGCACCGGCTTTGAAACCGTGGCGGTCGGTTCGGCCGATATATTCAATGTCCAGCCCTTCGGCGGCCAGGCGTTCAACCATCTGACGGGCCCTGTCGCGGGTTTCGTCAGACGAGTCGTCGAGGACCTGGACTTCAAAGCGGTCGCGCGGATAGTCCATTTGCGCAACCGCATTGAGCAGGCGGTCGACGACGTGGTATTCGTTATAGAGGGGCAGTTGTAAGGTGACGGCGGGCAGTGTCTCGAAGCGGTCCGGCTCCGGGGTTGGGGTCGAGTAGTGCCGATAGAAGAGGCGTAAAAGCTGGTAGCGGTGGAGGCCGTATATGCTCAAAAAAGCGACGATAAAACAATAAGTGACCAGACAGAGGATTTGCCAGAATTCCATATCAGTAGGGACTCGTCCTATAGGTTCGTGTCCCCGTAAGATGCGTTCCGGCGCAAAAGGGTTGCATTTCCCCTATCCGTTGACGCCGTGGCATTGTTTGTATTTTTTGCCACTGCCGCACGGGCAAGGGGCGTTGCGGCCGACTTTTGGCTGCTCGCGGACGATCGGTTGGCGCGCTGTCTGGCCCTCGTCGCTGCCGCCGCCCGAGCCGCGCATTTGTGACGGGTTGTTGACCGGTTGGCCGGGGACTCCTCCGGCCGGCGCTTGCTCTACCCCGCGGAAACCCATATTGGTGGCGTCGCGGTGTACTGCGCTGATGCGGCCGGGTTGCGCGCTGGACTGCAGCGCGTCGGCGCCGGTGTCGACGCGCAGTTGGAAGAGATTGCGCAAGGTCTCCTGGGCTATGCGCCCGATGAGGCTCTCGAACATGTCGTAGGCCCCCCGCTTGTATTCGATCAGAGGATTTTTGCCGCCGACACCGACAAAGCCGATGCCGTCTTTAAGCTCATCGATCTCGTGTAGGTGCTCCTGCCAGCAGGTGTCGATGGTGTGCAGGGTGATGGCTTTCTCGACCTCGCGAAAGATTTCTTCGCCGACGGTGGTCAGGCGGCGCTCGTAGGCCTCTTGGATCGTTGCGCGCAATTGCTCGCGCAACGTATCGGCGTCGATCTCGGCGCGCTCGGCCTCGGAGATGGTGAAGCTGAGGAAGAAGTTGCTGCTGAATTCGTTCTGCAGGCTTTCCCAGTCCCATTCTTCCGGGATGTTATTCGGGTCGAGATAGGGGGCCAGTACGGCATCGAGGGATTCTTC
>DQLG01000641.1 GCA_015660315.1 Candidatus Latescibacterota bacterium | reverse complement strand
GCGTCGTTGTATTTTGTCCATCCGACAACGACCTTCCTGAGACCGGACGAAAATCACTTTTACGAGCAATCGTAATCACGGACTGCTGCTGCAAGCCACCCCACAGAACGCCAGCGTTATCGGTATCAGCCACGACTACTGCAGAACTCGTAGTCGCCAAGTACATGACAACTTCGAGACTATCTTCAGCGCTAAGATCGATGACTTTAGCGGTAACCACGAAGGTAGAATCGATACCCTTAATGGCGCCACTGTCTGGTGAGGTAACTTCAATCAAGTTGACCACCGCCGCATCAGCGACACCGACCAAACCAAGACCCACCATAAATGAAGCTAGGAGCAATAAGTATTTGCTACCCTTCATCATTTCCTCCTCGGGGAAGGTGCCCCGTAGTTTAAAGAAAGATAAAGCAACGAATGTGAATGTAATGTGATCCGACTCCCAAATGCTCTCCGGAGTCGGAATTGAATTATAGGAAGCCTAGTTTCTAGTTCCACGACCCTCCTTTCTCGGAAGAAACTCCCGTTTCTCCTTTGCGAACTTTCCAACTGCCAGTCCATTTATAGGTATGTCTCTATTAATAAGCATGACGCGGAGAGTAATTATAGAGATAAAGATGTGGAGTGTCAAGCATTATTTGGCTACTTTTAATCAAGCAAATTCAGTAGATACGATC
Source organism: Candidatus Latescibacterota bacterium (assembly GCA_015660315.1). GTDB lineage: Bacteria > Latescibacterota > UBA2968 > UBA8231 > UBA8231. Next base: position 7,588 of record DQLG01000641.1, on the reverse strand, counting down.
AGCCATTTTTAGTTCTGAACCAAGCGTATCACCTATAAATAGCCGAAAAGATAGCTTATATGCCAGCATGCTAACGATAGCGCCTATCACGGGTCTAAACTTAAGTGCAAACAAAGGCTTTGTCAGTAGACAAATTACCCTATTTGAAGCTACGTGTTAATGAACTAAAATTAATACATAAAAAAACTGCAAGGACTTAAAAAACAGTATCTTATATCAAAAAAAATAAAATCGATGAGAAAAATAAGTAAGCAAACGTGTCATACCGTGATATCCCCAAGTGTAGTGGTTGAGCGCAAATTGATGCAAACCTTGGCGCATCAAGCGCTTGCGATGCTTGTCTTCAATTGGTGCTTTGTTGCGATAATGAATAATTGAGGCTCCTGGGAAGAAACAAACCTGCGATCCTGTCTGCCGCAAACGATAACACAAATCCACATCTTCGTAATACATAAGGATAGCGCGGTCAAATCCCTCTATTCGGTCAAATAAATCGCGGCGAATCCAGAGATATGCTCCTGTGACCCACTCGACTTCTCTTAGTTCATCGTAATTCCAGTAATGATGAGATAGATGCTCTAATCGCTCACGGCCTTGCGGCCACAACACAAGTAACCGATCCAATATTAGACTAACAATCGTCGGCCACGTTCCTGCCGAACGCTCCAACTCGCCATCCCCATCATAAATTTTCCCTCCAGCTGCTCCGTATTGAGGATTATGCTCCATGAAACTCAAAAGCTCGGTCAACGCGCCCGTAGTCACTTCGGTATCAGGATTGAGGAAAAGCAACATGGGTGCTTCACACTGTGCTGCACCCATGTTGTTCCCTCGACCAAAACCGAGGTTTTCTTTTGATGCGATAAGCGTACAGAGAGGATATTCACGCCGCACCATCTTCACCGAATCATCCGTCGAGGCGCTGTCGACTACAACAACTTCAAGGTCTTCGACAATATCCTGTTCATATATCGAGCACAGACACCCTTGCAGCCAATCTCGCGCATTGAAGTTGACAATAACAATGGCTAATCGGGGATTCACTTGCCATCCTCTTCGCGTAACACGTGACGCAACTGCGTCCAATTAGCCGCGATGGCTTCTCGCTCCAAAAGCCATAGGATTCCAACATATATGAGCGATAAAATACCGCTGCGCAGAATCAAATCCACCCACCATGGAAAATTGCAAATATGGTTGTAAACGCCATTGCCGAATATCGCCAACACCAACGCGAAAAGTGGCCCGACAAAGACACGCCGCCAAGCAATGTGCACATAGCGCTTTAACCCAATAAAGACACCACCTACACCGATCGCCGCCACAACGCCCATGCTATAGGCCAACCCTTCGACCCCTTTCCACAGTACCGCTACGGGCACTATTAGGAGTGCGAAGAGAGCCTGCGCTCCCATAATACCCGCGGTTCGGCGCGTATCCCCCACCGCCCACAACAAACCAATGCCATCATCAAACAGCGGCCTGAGAAAAGTATATCCCGCCAACCAAACCATCATCGGTGCCGCGGCAGCCCACTCGGTTTTGAGCAAGGCCATCACTTCATAGGCGTTCGCCAACAGCAATAAGGCGACGAGCGACGAACCACGAAAAATAATACCCATCATAATGGAAAAGAGTTCGCTGAGTCGATCTCTGTCTGCCTGATAACGCGAGTAAAGTGTATTGCTATATGCAAAAACGATATGGGCAATAATCGCCGTCGGAAACTGCATCAACCACCAAGCATGATCATAGAGGGCGAGACCGGCTTCATAGCGCTCGTCACCAATAAAGGCGAGCACCAACTTATCGTAGTACCAGATAAAATTCAGCAACACGCCCCAAGCCAACCAGAACCATTTACCATAATCCAAGAGGCGACGCGCCCAAACCCAATCCAGATGCAGTGGCCATAGACGAATCGGCCGACTATACCACACCGCTGAGGCATAAACCAGCGTATAAACCCCACTAAAAACAGAGAAAGTGCCCCATCCTCCGAGCAGCAAACTCCACCGCCCCCATCCATACCATGCCGCCGACAACGCGCTCGCCAAAGCCACTACCGTTGCCAAACCATGGAAAAGCCCGAGACGGCCAAACTCGAAGTCCATGCGCAATAGCGCCTCGGAGGTTTGCGTCAGACTACGAATGAAATAGAAGAGAGAGAATGCTCCGATTACGACGGCCGGCCAGGTATACGTCTCGGGCTGGTAACAATACAGACCGAAACCAACCGCACAGGTCAACAAACAACCCGCTAGTGAAAACGCAAAATTGAGCGCAAAGTGCGTCTGGACGAATTCATCCACCCGGTCTTGAAAATGCAACAACGAATGTAGCCAACCGAAATCGCGCAGACTCGAAAGTAAAATAAATATGACTTGCCCTTTGACCGTGAGTTCAAACACCTCCGGCCCCAATTCGTCCTTGAGCAAAAACGTGATGACCAGACTACACAAACGGGCCGCATAGCCGCTGCCGATGGTATAGAAAAAACTGCGAACTATCTTGTGCTGGGTAGTCATGCGGCCGTCGCCACAGACCTCCGCCTTAATGCGCGGCCTACAATCCCCAAAACACACAGCAAGCTCAAGAACGTAGCAGCGCGCGACCAGGCCAATGTTGAAGAAAAATAACGAAACTCGATCTCGTGTTCTCCCGCAGGCACGATAACACCCTTCCACACATAATTAGCTCGAAGCATCTGGGCTTGCTCGCCATCGACAAAGACGGACCAATTCGTATGGTAATTCTCCGAAACGACCAAAACACGCGGCCCATCGTTATGCGTCCGCAACCGAATCAGCCCCGCTGGAAGGTCATAGGTCAACTGTTCAATCCGGTCTCGACTGGGATCACCCGCGCCGTCGAGGACAAGGGGCGGTTCCTCTTCCAATAGGACGACACGTTGCGGATCAACCCGCCCACTGCGCAACCGCTCAAGAGCCTGCTCTCCGTCTTTCACGACCTCCGCTTCGGGGGCCAAATAAAACCAAGGCAGGACTTGGGTATTTTCGTATAAGCGAAAACGTTCGGACTCAAAACGCAGCGGATAATCGGCCAAGGCCAATTCAAGCGGTTTGGGTACAGCCAGATATTTGCCGTTGAGCAGATTCAAGAGCGGCTGGATCGCCGCCAATAGTTCCCTGTCACCATAGGGCACTTCAGCGCCTTGCAGGTATTTGGCCGAAAGCATCTGCACTACCGGCTCAAGCTCTTGTAAGATGCGATCGTAACGACCGATCGTCAGGTCGTGAAATCCTGTAATGATCGGCACACCGTGCAAGTGGTAACCCGGCTGGCCAAGAATTTTAAAGCTCGGCAGGGGGAAAATCCGAAAATGCTCCGAATCACCTTTGAGGAATTGCACGGCACGGGGATTTTCCTCGCGGATATCCGCATATCGATCCGGATCGATATAGTGCAGATAGACCTTATCGACGCGCCAGGTATCGAAGAGGGTTAAAAGGCACAACCCGGCAATCAACGCCGTCGCAGCGATCTTTTGCTGCAATCGCAAATAGAGCAACACCGTACCGGCACCGGCGACCAATGCCACATAGAGCCCACCTTTGGCGATCCAGTTATAACCTGCGGCCAGGATTTGTTGCTTTTTAGGCGTTATATCTGAGTATAGCGCAGCAATCCACCCCCCAGTTATCGCCTTGGGGAAAAGCGCCAACAACAACGCGAAACCGGTCAAGGCCCCGCCCGCAATCAACAGACGCCGGCGCAATATTGCCCGTTCCTCTTCGTCGGCTTCCAATACCCGATGCAAACCCAAACCGGCCAGAACGCACCCCGCAAAGGCGAAGACGAACGAACCCATGGCAATCGCGCGCTGTACTTTCGCGCCAGGCAAAAGATGATACGCCACCCAATGGATAGGCATGTGTTGACCCAGCATGTAGGATAAAGCCAACGCAAAAATCCCCGCCCACATCGCGACTTGTGGTCGGCGGCGGAACTCCGGCAGGACCATCAGCGCCAACAACACGGCCAATACGCCGAAATACTCGGAGTTGATCTTGAACGGATTGCGCCCCCAATAATTGGAGCGCCCTTCCAACGGGGCGTCATACCCCCCGAACTCGGGAACGACTAGCGAGGCCACCTCCTCCGGATGCAACGACCAACTGCGCGCATAGGCTAACTGTTGCTCTGCCGTCTTACCGCCGGCCTCTTCGCCCGTCGCGCGTTTTGACTCGGTACGGGTATAAAAGAAAAGGGGAAAAGCCCCCTCGGCACCCAACGCCAAACCCAAAATCACCGAGAACGCAAAAAAACCACTGCGCTGTACCAGCAGCTTAAGATCCGCTTTTTCGCGATAGATCTGATAGACCTTGAACAAAAAGTAGACGCCCAAACCCAATAACGCGTAAAACATGTTCGGCGGATGTGAATAGACTCCGAGACCGATCATTCCGCCCAAACCCACCAAGTGGATCAACCGCCCCCGCTCCATGCCCCGCTCCAAGAAGAGGCACATCCAGGGGAAAATGGCGATCACCCCCATCTTCGCGTACTGACCGGCCATCGGGAAAGCCAGAAAGGTCGGGGCGGACATAAAGGCAACCCCGGCCCACAACGCCGCCCAGTGCCCGATGTTAACCTGGCGCAGATAGGTGTACATACCTAGACCAGCGAAAAACATCGTCAGGATATAACGCCAGCCGATATACCGTTGGAATGCAGTAAAAAAGTAAATGGGATACGTAGGGAAATACTGGGGGCGAATCTCCTCCGATTGGGGGAAACCGCCCATTTTGGGATTCCACATCGGCTGGGACACCGTCTGGATCTTTTCCCAGACACTTAAATTGGCCCCTTCGTGATAATCGGTGCCGACATCAGTGCCGTAAATAATCTGGTCGGAGAGTGGAAACTCGTAGAAGTAAATCAGACTTAACAACAAGAAAAATACCGGCGGAAAAAAACGACGACCCCACAGTGGAAACGTCGCTTGCACAGCGGGTGCCGGAACCGCCTCATGGACGGCGCGCTTGTTCTTCTTCGCCATAGGACTCCTTAGTTCAGGTCGAGGCCTTTTCAATCTCCCCTATCGCCTTAAGGTAGACGGCTTCCTGCTCCTTGGCCAGTAGATTCCAATCGAAATTTCGCGCCCATTTCCGACCTTGTTCACCGAAGCGCCGACGCCACTGGCTATCGGCCAACAAAGAACGCATGCCCGCCGCAAGAGCGGCGACATCCGCCGCGGGGACCAACAGCCCCGTCTCGCCATCGCGCACGGCATCGCACAAGCCACTGATATCCGTAGCCAAAACGGCCTTACCTGCCGCCGCCGCCTCGACCGCCACCATACCCCATCCCTCGTAGCGAGACGGCATACAAACCAAGAGCGCCCGACGCAATAATTCGCCCTGTCGCTCGTCGTCCACCGCTCCGACCAACTCCACACGGCCTTCCACTCTTTCGCGTTGGATCAAGACGCGCATTTTAGCCAATTGCTCATCGCTACCGCGACCGGCAACTTTGAGTTGGATATCGGGATATTCCGCGGCAATTCGAGCAAAGGCGGCCAACAATATGTCGAGCCCTTTGGTGTGGATATCAATACGGCCAAAATACAGCAGATAGGGCTCTTCGACCGGTTCCAAGGAGAAATAGCGCTCGGCCACCCCATTGCAGACGCAATCGACCGGAATATCGCGGCCCCGTAATTTCTGCTGCAGCAGCGTTTGCACACTCGGAGAAACTGTCAGGATACGATCGTAGGCGCGCAACGCCCGCTCTTCGGCCAACCAGGAGATTCCGCCGATCAACGGGCGCTTGACCAACGCATGATGCCCCATTATATGCTGGAAGAAAAGTAGCCCTTGACGGCGGAGCGCCGCCGGAACACGCAAGGGCGCATAAGCTGAGAATTCGTTGACCCAAAGATCCCAGTCGAGTCCTTGCAGTTGTTTCACGGCCTGCAGACAATAACCCAACCGGCTCGCGGCATAATTGCGCGCCGAGCCGACGCGTAATATGCGGATACCATCGATATCCGCCTCAGGTTCAGCACCGGGATAAAGCCCGCTGATCAAGGTGATCTCGTGCCGATCGGCTAGGCGGCGGTAGATTTCCAACGCCCGTACCGCACCACCACCGCCCAACCAGGGGTTGGCGACATCGTCGTAGGTTAGATGGCAGATCTTCAGACTGGAAACTCCTGCGCTAAGGTGCGTTTGGGCGCTTAAAGCGTGCCCTTGGTCGAGGGAATGCCCTGCACCCGGTCGCTTTTACCCGAGGCCATGTCCAGCGCCCGAGCAAAGGCCTTGAAAAGCGCCTCGATACCGTGGTGATCGTTCTGGCCACGCAACAAGTCGAGGTGCAGGTTCATCCGACCCTGGTCGGCTACCGCGTAGAAAAACTCGCGCACCAATGCGACCGGCAGTTCACCAACGCACTCGTCGTTAAAGGCCGCTTCCAACACCAGATACGCCCGGCCCGACAAATCGACCGCAGCCCGCGCCAAGGCCTCGTCCATCGGCACATAGCTATGCCCGTAGCGGACAATCCCAGCCTTGTCGCCGAGGGCCTGTGCAATCGCCTGGCCCAGGCAAATGCCGATATCCTCCACTGTGTGATGGGTGTCAACATGCAAATCACCCTGGCATTTGACCGCTAGGTCGAAGAGACCATGTCGGGCAAAGGCATTGAGCATATGGTCAAAAAAACCGATCCCGGTCTCCGCGCGGCACTCGCCACTGCCATCGAGGCACAACTCCAACTCGATCTGGGTCTCTGTCGTCCGGCGCTCGATCCGGGCCGATCGTCCGTTTCCACTCATTCAGCTCTCCTGTCCTGGCGTACGCTCACCGCGCGTGCATGGGCTTCGAGACCCTCAGCCCGCGCCATGCGGATAATATGCTCACCGGTACTCTGCAAACGCTCATCGGTGTAGGCGATAATACTGGTTGTTTTGACAAAATCGGCCAACCCCAGCGACGACGCATAGCGAGCCGCCCCATTGGTCGGCAGCACGTGGTTAGTGCCGGCAAAGTAATCACCGACCGGTTCGGTCGAAGCCGAGCCGAGAAACAACGCCCCGCAATGGCGAATCTTATCGAGCCAACTCCACGGATCGGCCACCAGCAATTCGGCGTGCTCGGGCGCCATCTGATTCAACAATTAGACCCCGGCCTCGAGATCGGCTACGACGACGATCGCGCCATATTCGTCCAACGCCTGGGCCATGATCTCGTTGCGCGGCAACGCCGCCAGTTGTGTTACCACCTCCGCCTGGACCCGCGCTGCCAAATCTGCGCAATTTGTAATACATACCGAGGCGACGCCCCAGCCGTGCTCCGCCTGGGACAACAAGTCAGCCGCAACAAAACGCGGATCGGCCCCCTCGTCGGCGAGTACCACAATCTCCGAGGGACCCGGCAACATCGCGATGCCCACCACGCCAAAGACCTGCTGTTGCGCAGCCACCGTATAGGGGGATCCCGGCCCGAGAATCTTGTGCACCTGGCAAATGCTTTGCGTGCCATACGCCATAGCCGCCACCGCCTGTGCTCCACCCACCGCATAAACCTCATCAATACCCAAAAGATGGGCTGTCGCCGCGATCGTC
>DQLG01000323.1 GCA_015660315.1 Candidatus Latescibacterota bacterium | reverse complement strand
TGGGGCCACGTACAAGAAGGTCACGCGGTTATTGATCTACGCGATCCGCTTACTTTTAGTGCGGGGCATATCCCTGGTGCGCTTGCTATTGGTGCAGGGGCCTCGGTCTCGACCTGGGCCTCTTGGGTCATGCCCTATGATACGCCGATCCTCCTAGTTGTCTCCGATGAAGAAAGTGCGGAGTCCGCCGTTCGATCGTTGATACGCGTAGGCTTGGACGATATTCGGGGCTATCTATGTGGCGGCATGGAAACCTGGCTGGAAGCGGGCTATCCCGTGCGTAGTCTGAAGATGGTCAGTCCAGTCGACCTAAATCACAGTCTACAAAACAACGGCACGGTGAACGTCTTAGATGTGCGCAATGTCGAGGAGTGGCATTCGGGCCACATCAGCGATTCTATCCATATAATGGCAGGCCAATTGCTCGACAACTTAGGCCATTTACCCAAAGAAGTTGGTCAATTAGCAGTGGTCTGCAGCAGCGGTTATCGCTCGATGGTCGCTAGCAGCCTGCTCGCACGCGCAGGCTTTGAAAACTTAGTGAATGTTGCAGGAGGTATCGGCGCTTGGAAACGTGCCGGTCTACCCCTGACGCAAAACGGAAGGATATAGTGTATGTCAGAGCAAATGCAATTCATTTACAACCTGCTCAGCAACACCGGGGAATTCACCCAAGACGGGCCGATCGAGGTGCCTAGCAAACCGGGCGCGGGATCGAGTTTTACGGTACGGCTACCAATCGACAAAGAAAAAGGTACGGCCCATTCCGCAGCATGATCGGGTAGGGGTTTCGGCGCACCTTATTCACAAGCCCATCAAGCGGACGTACCCGTGAACCATTACATCCTATCCCAGCTTAGCTCTCTTAACCTACTTATTCCGCATATCGCCGTATTACCTCCTGCTCCCGCTTGCTCGCCCTTTCCGCGGCATGCGGGAAACGTGGGTTCGGCGCTGTATTTGGCCCCGGCATATAGGGAAAGCGATCTCCTGGGTCGTCGATTAGTTCCACACCAAGACCGGGTGTATCCACCAATTCAATACGGCCGCCCACTGGTCGCGGCGGGTCCTTTAAGAGCCCGTAGCGAAATTCATTGGGATACATAAAGAACTCGCACATATGGCCGCCCGGCGAACCGGCTACCAGGTGCGTATTAGCCGCAGTATTGAGACTCGAACTCCAATTGTGCGGCACGAGTTTAGTGTCGTGGAAGGCGGCGACGCGCGACATATGCCAGTTAGCGGTCAAACCGATATAATAGGCATCGGATTGCACCGCGTCATACACGCCGGCACGCATCCACGGCCGCGCCTCGTCGACGCTGCGAAAACGCTCGCCGCCCCAGAGCATGACCTTGGGCATCGCCTCTTTCAAGCGTAGGTAATCGTCGAATTGCTTAGGCCCCTCGTCGCCCATCGGCTGCTCGAAAAACAGAAAATCCAGGTCGTTGATCATCGGCGCCATCTCCATGCACTCCTCGAAGGTCCAGGAGTCATAGCCTTTCTTTTCGATGCCCAAATCAAAATCGGGGCCCACCGCCTCGCGCAACCGGCGGCAGATCTCGCCCAAGCCCGTCGGCGTGATCCCCGCCTCCTCCCAATCGGTACCCGGCCGCCACTTGAAGGTATCGAAACCCAGCTCTTTGTAGGTCAGCGCCTCTTCAATCAGCGCCTCGGCACCGAACGCTCGTCCGTCACCCGGATCGTAATACGTCCACATAACACCCCCGCTAGCATAGACATGCACACTGGTGTCCGGCTCATTGTCGGTGGCCAGTAATTTATAGAGCGGAAGTCCCTTGGCCTTGCCGATCAAATCCCAACAAGCTACGTCCAACCCCGGCGACAAACCCAATAGCTCGACATCAAAGGGGTTCTTGCCGATTAAATAACCATAGTCGACATCAGCGTCGGCCGGCGTGCCGGCCCCGATACCAACCAGGCCCTGATCGGTAAAGACCTCGACTACCGCGCTGTGCATCTTGCTCAGCACCACCGGCCCGCATTCGTGTATATACGAACCGTCGGCCGGTTTATAGGTAATCGGCATCACTTTAACCTCGGTAATCGCCAGATCTTCCCGCGCGACCCCTTCTAACAAATGCGTGAAACTCCCAGATTCAATATTCATTTCTTCCCCTTTTATTTTATTATTTTTAGCAGACGACCCAAGGCCATCACAAAATATCTTCCGATATTTGTTTATTACTTCACAGCAGTCAGGGCGACGATCTGCTCAAAGCGATGCTAGTGGACTAACGCAGCCAGCGCCGCCGCTAATTCGGGTCGGTCCTCGCGCATCGTGCGCAGGCCATCGCGCTCCGGCAGAATATAGTGGGTAAAGTTCATGATTTTCAATATAACTAACACCCTTGCACAGCCCATCTTTAATCGCGTGCTTGACGCCGCAGCAAGCGATCGGGTAATTATCCCTCGTCAACATCCACCAGCAGCTCAAGGACCACAATGAAGAAACCCAATTTCATCGTCTTCCTCACCGACGACCAAGGCTACGGCGACCTCTCGTGCA
>DQLG01000352.1 GCA_015660315.1 Candidatus Latescibacterota bacterium | reverse complement strand
TTATCGCCGATGGCCACCTAGTCATCTTCGGCGAAATAGGCAATCTCGGCATAGCGGAAGCCACACCCGACGCCTTCCGCACAAAAGCCACCCGCCCCGTTTTTGACCGCAAGTGCTGGAGCAATCCCTCGCTCGCCGATGGTCGTATCTACCTACGCGACGAAAAAGAAATAGTCTGCCTCAATATCACCCGATAAACCAGGAATGCCATGAATTTTCTGTTTGCCTGTTCTCTATTTTTCGCATCGACCTTCGCATACGCGCAAACCACTCCAGACCCGTTGCACGTAGTCGACGAACTCGTCATCACCGGTTCCAGGCTAACAATACCGCAGAACAATACCACCGTTAAAATGCCGCTGCCCTTGCGCAAAACTCCGTTCAGCATCGGCGTAGTCGACGAAGCACTGATCGAAACTCAGGACGGCGCCACCTTGAGCGACGCACTGGCCAATGTCAGCGGCATCGGCGTGCATAGCAATTTCGGCGTACACGACCTGTTCTACCTGCGCGGTTTCGACTCGCTCAGCAATGGCCTAGTCCTTTCCGACGGCGCCCCCGAACCCGAAGCGACCTTCTACCAACTCTACAATGTCCAACGCGTCGAAGCCCTTAAAGGCCCCGGTGCCTTTCTCTACGGTGGCAACCCACTCTCGGGCACCATCAATATGGTCCGCAAGCGCCCCGAGCCCACCGGCAACTTCGCCCACTTCAACGGCTCTTACGGCCGCTATAACGCCTATCGTGCGAGCCTCGATGCCGGCCGCGTCGTATCCGACCAGCTCGCGTTGCGCTTCAATGCCCTTTGGCAAGACGCCGGTGGCTATCGCGATGACAAAAACAGCTCGATCCTCGCGATTAATCCAGCACTGCGATTCAACATCAACGAACGTTCCACCCTCAATCTCGATTTCGAATACCTCACGAGCGAACACCAATCCGACTCGGGCCTGCCCATCCTTGGCAATGACCTGCCCAAGGTCCCGCGAACCCGTTCATACCAGTCGCCCTTTGATCTTTCCGAACAGACGATCCTACGCTTTCGCGCCGACTACGAATGGCGCATAAGTTCGCACTTTACGCTGCGCGACAAACTCTATTACACCAACTTATACTGGCCTTCGCGCGGCACGCTCTTTAGCGGCGCCTTCCCCAACGCCGCCGGCTCGCTCGACCTGATTCGCACACTCCTGGATCTCAACGACGAGCAGACTGTCATCGGCAACCAACTCGAAGGCCAGCTCACGTTGCGCACCGGCGACATTGAGCATCAACTCCTGCTCGGCCTCGAAATCACCGAGCACGCGGACGACTTCACCCTCGACGTAGCCCTGCTTTCGCAAATCGACCTTTTCACCTTCAGCACGAGTCTACCGGCCAACCTCGTCGATTTTTTCCCGCCCGAGGCCGGGACGGATTCGTTCCAGTTCCCACTGCCCGACCAGAGCACCAAGGGAGAAACCAGTTCGCAAACCATCGCCCCCTACTTCATCGACCACATTTCCTTCGGCCACCTCTTCGACCTCTTTATCGGCGGTCGTTTCGACCGGCTCGCTTACGAAGACAAAGCCACTGCGACGAAGCGCGACTACCAGCAATTAAGTCCAATGCTCGGTGCGACCTTTGCCGCCAGCGAACAGCTTTCGCTCTACGCCAATACCGGTCGCGCCTTCGCCGCGCCTTCAGCCCGCGTCATCGGTGACCGCCAAGCCGAAGAGAGCGCGCAATACGAAATCGGTGCGAAAGCGTTACTTCTGGACGGCAAGCTCAATGCCAACATCGCCCTTTTTAATTTGGCTAAAGAAAATATCGCCATCCCCGATGACAATGGATTAACGCAACAGATAGGCGACCAGCGTGCCCGGGGCCTCGAACTCGAACTGGCGGCACGCCCGGCGGCGGGTTGGTATGTGCAGGCCACTTACGCCTTCTTGGACGCGGAGCTGACGCGTTTTAACGAGTTTGTTCTCGTGCCCACCGCGACCGGCTTGATGCCCCAACTCTTCAACCGTACGGGCAATACCCCGGCCTTAGCACCGGAACACCTGCTAACCTTGTGGGCCGCCCACGATTTCGGCGAAAACCTCACCCTCTCCGGCGGTGCCCGCTATGTCGGCAGCCAATTCGCCGCCGAGGACAATATCTACCAAATCGCAAGCGCGCTGACCTTCGACCTCGGTTTGACCTATCGACAAGGCCCGGCGCTTCTGCGGTTGAACCTAAAAAACCTGACCGCCAGCGAATACGAAACCCGCGGTTTCGGCGCCGTATCGGTCATTCCCGCCGCCCCCTTAACCTTCAAAGCAACATTGGGCTATTCGCTATGAGCAAGCACCAAGCCTCCAACCGCAACAGGCGATCTATACCGCAACTAGATCGCCTGCACGCCCTGCTCGGACCGGTGTTAGAACACAACGACTTCTACCGGCAAAAGCTCAATGCGGCCGGCATCCATCGGCCCGAGGACATAGGCAACCTTGCGGCCTATGGCGAAATGCCGTTTACCACCCGCGCCGAGCTTTCAAGCGACCAGGTGCAGCACCCACCCTATGGCAGCAATTTAACCTTTCCGGCCGAGAACTATACCCGTATCCATCAGACCTCCGGCACCACCGGCCAGCGTTTGCGTTGGCTCGACACAGCCGAGAGCTGGGATTGGTGGGGACGCTGTTGGGCGGAAGTCTACCAAGGGGCCGGCGTCACGGCCGAGGACCGCATCTTCTTTGCCTTTTCCTTCGGACCCTTTATCGGCTTCTGGAGCGGGCACGAGGGCGCCAGCCGCATCGGCGCGCTGATCGTGCCCGGCGGCGGCATGTCCTCCGAGCAACGCCTCGACGCCATCGTCGAAAACGAAATCACCGTAGTCGTCTGCACACCGACCTACGCCCTGCATCTAGGCGAGGTAGCCCGCGCGCGCGGGCTCGACCTGGCCAGCACCTCCGTTCGCACCACTATCCACGCCGGCGAACCAGGAGCGAACTTACCGGCCACCCACCGGCAACTCGAAAAAATTTGGGGCGCCCGTAGTTTCGATCACGCCGGTGCCACCGAAGTCGGCGCCTGGGGTTTCGACTGCCAAGAACATTCCGGTCTGCATCTCAACGAAGACGAGTTTATCTGCGAAGTCATCGACCCGCAAAGTGGCAAACCCGCCGAAGAAGGCGAACTGGTCATCAGTAACCTCGGCCGCATCGGCATGCCCGTTTTGCGCTATCGCACAGGCGACCAAGTATCCCTCGAGACAAGCCCTTGCGCCTGCGGCCGAATATATAATCGGCTGAAGGGGGGTGTCATCGGCCGCGTCGACGACGCGCTGATTATCCGTGGTATAGTCGTCTACCCCAGCGCGATCGAAAATATCGTGCGGCAATTCCCTGCGATTTGCGAATTCGCCGTCGACATCCACCGCCACAAAAATCTCGATGAACTCGACGTGCGCATCGAATTAGCCGACCACACCGACACCACCGACCAGTTTTCACAGGCGCTTTCACAGGCGCTCTCGCACCGACTCGGGCTGCGCGCCAACGTGCACATCACCGAACCCGGCGCCCTACCGCGCTTCGAACTTAAAGCCCGGCGTTTCACCGACCACAGGAGCAAAAATTGAGCGACGTCATCGTTATCGGCGGCGGCCCCGCCGGCAGTACCGTAGCGGCGCTGGTCGCCGAGGCTGGCCACAACGTGCAACTTTTTGAACGCGAAAACTTTCCCCGGTTCTCCATCGGAGAATCGCTGATGCCCGACACCTACTGGACCTTCAAACGCCTCGGCGTGCTCGACAAACTCAAGGCCAGCGCCTTTCCGAGAAAACACAGCGTGCAATTCTTCGGCAAGTCGGGGCGGGGTTCGGCCCCCTTTTATTTTTCTGATAACAACCCGCACGAAAGCTCGGTGACCTGGCAGGTCCAGCGCGGTAAATTCGACCTGATGCTGCTCGACAACGCGCGCGACAAGGGCGCCGAGATCCACCAAGGCGCCCGCGTGCTCGAAGTGCTTTTTGACGGCGACCGCGCCATTGGCGTGCGTGCCAAGCTCGCCGATGGCCAACACCAGGACTTCACCGCACCGATCATCGTTGACGCCACTGGCCAGAGCGCATTGATCGGCCGCAAGCTAAAGATCACCGAAGCCGACGCCCAGCTAAATAAGGCTTCGATCTACACCCATTATAGCGGTGGGCGGCGCGACGAAGGCAAGGACGAGGGCGCGACGCTGATCCTGCACACCGACAATGGGGACTCCTGGTTCTGGTATATCCCCCTGCCCGACGACATAGTCAGCGTAGGCGTGGTCGGCGCGATTGACTATCTGGTCCAGGGCCGCAAAGAAGACGCGCAGACCATCTTCGAGCAGGAATTGACAAAATGCGCCCCGATGCAAGAGCGCCTCCAGCACGCCGAACAGCTAATGCCGGCCAAGACCACCAAAGACTTCTCCTATCGCGCCAGCCGCACGGCCGGCGAGGGGTGGGTCCTAGTCGGCGACGCCTTCTGTTTTCTCGACCCGATGTATTCATCGGGTGTTTATCTAGCGCTTAAATCCGGCGAAATGGCCGCCGACGCCATTATCGACGCCATCACTAAAGGAGATTTCTCCGCCGACCAATTGGGCGGTTTCGGCCCCGAACTTTTGCGCGGCACCGAAGCGGTGCGCAAAATGGTCTACGCCTTCTATTCCAAGGACTTCAACTTCGGCGAATTCCTCAAACGCTACCCAGACTGCAAACAAGGCGTCATCGACGTGCTCAGCGGCAATCTTTTTAGCGAGCACGTCGAACCGATCTTCGGCCCAATGGGGGAGATGTGTGAATTGCCCAACGATATCACCTTGACGGGGTGACCTCTATTTGCCTTTTATATTATTTATGAAGGCGCTGCGATTAATAGCGCTGTTATGTTGCCTAGCCACCATCGCCACCGCGCAAAATTGGCCGCAATCGCGCGGGCCCACCCCGCCGCCTTCGATGGGCACCTGCCCGAGTTGGGCCCACCCCGCCGTTTTCGACGGCCACCTGTTCATCAAAGACATCAACCACCTCTACCTCTGGAGCACCGAATGAGCACCACTGTTCGTCGGCTCCTCTACCTGGGGATCTTCGCCCTCTATCTCCTGCACAACGACCTCTGGCTCTGGCACGACTCCAGCCTAGTCCTCGGACTTCCGGTCGGCCTCGTCTACCATATCGGCTTTTGCTTCGCCGCCATCGCATTGATGGCTCTCTTGGTCAACTACGCCTGGCCCACCGAGTTCGACGAGGAAGAGCAGACCCCATGACGACGACGATCATTTTCGTCTACCTGGGCATGGTACTGTCGATCGGCCTGCTCTCCAACCGCCTCTTCCGCGGCACCGGCGAGGACTACTTCGTCGCTAGCCGCTCAATCGGCCCGTTTCTGCTCTTAATGTCGCTCTTCGGCACCAATATGACCGCCTTCGCCATTCTCGGCGCTTCCGGCGAGGCCTATCACAGCGGCATCGGTGTCTTCGCGTTAATGCCTTCGGGTTCGGCACTGATCATTCCCGTTATCTTCTTTTTTATCGGCACCCGTGTCTGGGCGCTGGGCAAAAAACACGACTTTCTCACCCAAGTCCAGTATTTCCGCCAGCGCTGGGAATCCGACGGCTTTGGGTTATTGCTCTTTATCGTTATGATCGCGCTGCTGATCCCCTACCTGTTGATCGGCGTTATGGGCGGCGGCCTCACCCTGGCGCAAGTGACCAAGGGCGAGATCCCACAATGGGCCGGCGGCCTGCTCGTCTGTCTGGTGGTGCTGACCTATGTCGGCTTTGGCGGCATGCGTGGCACTGCCTGGGCCAATGCCTTTCAGACGATGGTCTTTATGGTCCTGGGCGGCGTGGCTTTCTTCGTTATCGTCGACAAGCTCGGTGGTCTCGACAACGCTATGGCGCAAGTAGCCGCCAAACACTCAAACCTGCTGATCCGCGGCGACCACATCAGCCCAATCAAGATGCTTACCTATACCTGTATGCCGCTATCGGTCGGTATGTTTCCGCACCTCTTTACCCATTGGCTCACCGCCAAAAGCGCACGCACCTTCCGCTGGCCACTGATGTTCTACCCGCTGTGCATCGCCGTCGTCTGGCTGCCCAGCGTGCTTTTGGGCATCTTCGGCCACCTCGACTTCCCCGGCCTCAAAGGCCCGGCGGCCAATTCGGTGCTGGTCAAAATGATCGATATGCACGCGCCTGGCGTTTTGGCCGGCCTGCTCGCCGCCGGGGTCTTCGCCGCCATCATGTCCTCGCTCGACTCACAAGTCCTGTCGATTAGCAATATGTTCACCCAGGATATCGTCCGGCACTACCGTAAAGACAGCGAACTCAGTGAAAAGGACCAGGTCCTCTGGGGTCGCCTCTTCGTCTTCTTCATCTTCGCCGTCGCCTACGGGCTCTCGCTGGTGTCGGCACGCAGTATCTTCACGCTCGCCGTCTGGTCCTTCACCGGCTTCGCTTCGCTCTTCCCCATCGTCGTTGCCGCCCTATTTTGGCGACGTAGCAGCAAAGTCGGCGCCTTCGCCTCCGTTATCACCGTCGCCGTGCTCTGGTCCTATTTCTTCTTCCAAGGCTGGAAAGTCCCTGGATATACCGTCGGCATGACCGGTATTATGCCCGTGGCCGTCATCCTCACCGCCTCCGCCGCGGCAATGGTCATTGGCTCACTGATGAGCAAGCCGCCCAAAGAGACCACCCTCGAGAAGTTCTTCTAAGCTATGCGCCTGGCCTATATCACCGCAGGTGCCGCGGGCATGTACTGCGGCACCTGCATCCACGACAACACGCTGGCCACCGCGCTCAAACGCCGCGGAATCGATGTCGCCCTCATTCCGACCTATACCCCGTTGCGTACCGACGAGGAAGACGTCTCACTCGACCGTGTATTCTACGGTGGCATCAATGTCTTCCTGCAACAGAAGTGGTCGTTCTTCCGCCATACGCCACGCACCCTCGACCGACTATTAGACAGCCCTCGCCTGCTCAATTCGCTCGCGCGCTTTAGCGCTTCGACCAGCGCGCAGGACCTCGGCTCGCTCACCGTCTCGGTGCTCAAAGGCGAGCAGGGCCACCAGCAAAAAGAACTCTCCCGCCTGGTCTCTTGGCTGCGCGATGACTTTAAACCCGATATCGTACAGCTGACTAACGCGATGTTCGCCGGCATGGGCCGCCAACTTAAAGACGAACTCGGCGTGCCCGTACTTTGCGGTCTACAAGGCGAGGATATCTTCCTCGAACAACTGATCGAGCCCTATAGGACACAAGCCCAGGACACCCTGCGCCAACGCGCCCCGGACATCGACGCCTTTATCGCCCCCTGTACCTACTATCGCGACTATATGGCCGAGTATATGCAGGTCGCTGACGAAAAAATACACGTCGTCCCGCTCGGCCTGAACCTAGCTGAGCACGGAGTAACAACACCTGCTACCGGCGGCAACACAAAAAAGATCGGCTACCTCGCCCGCATCTGCCCGGAAAAAGGCTTTCATTTGCTCGTCGATGCCTTCCGCCTCTTAAAGGAACGCACGGACCTCGGCCCGTTGCGCCTTGAAACCGCCGGCTATCTAGGTCCACGCGACAAGGCGTATTTCCAGGAGCAAATTAAAAAAATCGCCGAATGCGGCCTGGAAGATTCTTTTACTTACCACGGCGAAGTCGATCGCCAAGAAAAAATAAAATTCCTCAGCGGCCTGCACGTATTCTCCATGCCGACCACCTACGCCGAACCCAAAGGCCTGTCGATCCTAGAATCCCTCGCCAATGGCACACCCGTAGTGCAACCCGACCACGGCACCTTCCCGGAAATGTTAGCAACAACAGGTGGTGGCCTGCTCTTCGAACCACATTCTGCCGAAGACCTAGCCGATAATATCGCCCGGCTTCTGCGCGACGAGCGACTAAGGCAACAACTCGGCCAAACCGGTAGAAAAGCCGTACATAGCGATTTTCACGATGACGCGACCGCCACCAAAACACTTGCCGTTTATAAGCAATATGCTGGCGCTTCTTAGCCGTAGTCTTAAAATATCTGCGGAGGGACTACGGGGCTGGGTATTTTTAAAGTACCCAGCCCCGTCAACCTCTATAGGTGAATGAGGTCGGAGCCCATCAATAGCTTACCCAAGCGGGACGGGGAAATATGAGGGATTCAGTATTATCTAAACGGTCCTCATAGTAAAAGTCTCTTATAACCATCGAATCTCGAATCGTAAGCCGCGTTTAATCACAGTTTCTAAGGCCTTCAAAAGATTGAGACGAGAAACACTTATATTAGAGGCGCAGCAGAGGTTTGCGGATCCGCCGAAGTGGGTAGCGGTAAAGTCCTTCGGTTGCAGTGTATCACCCCGATCCTGTTAGGTAGTAAGGCGACCTCGTGTAGGGAGCGCCGCTGCTACGACCCTCCACAAGCTGTACGGGACCACTCGGGCCGGCTGCGGTGGATTAGCAAGCCGTAGCGTGAGACGCACTCAACATGCATAGCTTATAACTAGCGTATAATACATACAAAGACCACAACACAACTACGCATACCACAGCGAAAGGACCACCGCCCATGACCTGGTTAGCCTTCGCCCTTCTGACCGTCGTCAGTTGGGGCCTCTACGGCGTCCTACTGCACACCGGCCAACTCGCCATGACCGACCCAGAAAATGGCCGCTATAAAGCCTTCCTCTTCGTCGGCGTGGCCTATCTAATCACCGCCGTCATTGGCTCGTTGATCGTGCTCCTGCTCAATGGCGCCAACTGGGACTATCCTACCAAAGGTGTCATGTGGTCGACTGCCGCCGGTATGGTCGGCGCCATCGGCGCACTCGGCGTGCTCCTCGCCTTCGGCGCCAAGGGCTCGCCCACCGTCGTCATGGCTATCGTCTTTGCGGGTGCGCCAATCATCAACGCCGTCGTCGCCGCGCTAGCCCACCCGCCCGCCGGCGGTTGGGCCTCCGTGCGCTGGCCCTTTGTGCTCGGCATCGTGCTCGCCGCAGTCGGTGGCTGCCTGGTCACTTTCTTTCGCCCCGGCACCTGACCATGCCCAGCGAGTTTCGCACCCAACGCCTGGTTGAGTGGGCCGATACTGACAAAGCCGGCATCGTGCATTTCGCGCGTTTCTTTGTCTTTATGGAGCAAACCGAACACGAATTTTGGCGCACCCTCGGCCTTAGTGTGCACATGAAACGCGACGAAAATATCATCAGTTGGCCGCGCCTCACTGCCGATTGCGAATATTTTCGCCCCGTCTCCTTCGAAGACACACTCGATATCCACCTAAAAATCGAGAAACAGAGCGGCAAATCCCTCAGTTACCGCTTTAATTTTCACCACAATGGCGAAGCCGTCGCAGAAGGCCGGCTCAAGGTCGCCTGTTGCATCTGCAACCCGGGCGAAAAAATTCGCGCCATAGCCATCCCCGATTTTATCAGCGATCAACTCACGCAGCAAATAGCAGAGACCACCGCGACATGAATGCGTCCATCGCCCTCACCGTCTCCGACGTATGCCAGCGCTTCACCCGTGGCGAGCAAAGCATCGATGTCCTGCACGCGGTCTCGCTTAGTGCCGCGGTCGGCGAATCTCTGGCGCTGGTCGGGCCGTCCGGCTCGGGCAAGAGCACCCTGCTGCATTTGCTCGGTACCCTTGAAAAACCCACCGCCGGCCAGATCGCCATTGGCGGGCAAGACCCCAATGCCCTCAGCGAACCCGAACTCGCCCGTTTCCGCAATGAACAAATCGGCTTCATCTTCCAAAGCCATCACTTGTTACCGCAATATTCGGCCCTCGACAATACCCTCGTGCCCACCCTGGCTTTCCCCCAGGAGAGCCGCGCCAACCGGGCACGCGACCTACTCACCGCCGTCGGCCTCGCACAACGCCTCAAACATCGTCCCGCCGAACTCTCCGGCGGAGAATGCCAACGTGTCGCCGTCGCCCGCGCCCTGATCAACAGACCCGGCCTGCTATTGTGCGACGAACCCACCGGCAGCCTCGACCGACAGACGGCTACCACCGTTGCCGACCTGCTGTTCACCCTGCACCGCAGCGAAGACACCGTACTCGTCATCGCAACGCACGATCCCGAATTAGCCGAGCGTTGCGACCGGCGCTTTGCCTTGCGCGAGGGCACTTGCGTCGAAGTCTGATCCACTACTGGCAGACCCATCTGGGGTTAGTACTCGGCGCCGCCATCGCATCCACCGCGCTGACCGGCGCGCTGCTGGTCGGCGATTCGATGCGCGGCAGCCTACGCGACTTGGCCCTCGAACGATTGGGCCACATCGACTATGCCCTGCTCAGCGAGCGTTTTTTCCGCGACGAGATTGCGAAAGAAATCCCCGGCACTACCGCACCGGTCATCCTACTCAACGGTTCTGCCCGCCATGCCACAAGTCAGGCCCGTGCTTCTCGCGTACAGATCCAGGGCATAGACCAGCGTTTCGTCGATCTCTTTCCCTCCGAGGGGGAAAACCTGCTCTCCGATCTACAACAGGCCAATGACACCCCCTTTCCCTCGCTGGTCATCAGTGCCTCGTTGCAACGGGAACTCGGCGCTAAAATAGGCGATGCGATCCTGCTGTCATTACAGCGCCAAAGCCAAAGCCACCGCGAATCGCTCTTTGGCCGCCGCGCGACCGACGATATTGTCACAACGATCCGCGCGGTGCTTACCGGCATCCTGCCCGATAGCGGTCTGGGCCGCTTTGGCCTTAGACCCCACCAACACCTGCCGCTCAACGCCTTCATTGATCTCAAAGCCCTGCAACAAGCCTTAGACCAACTGGGCCAAGCCAACACCTTATTAGTCAGCACAACCGAGTATTCACCGCAAGAGTTGCAACAAAACCTCGCGCAGCACCTCGATCTGGCCGATTTCGGACTAAACCTCGTGCAACGCGAAAACTATATTGTGCTCGAAAGCACCCGCTTTATCCTCAATGCCCCGACTATCGCCACCGCCTTGATGAGCGGCGCCGAAGAAGATCTCGCCGTCTCCTCCTTCCTCACTTATTTGGCCAACGAGATTTCCGTCGACGGCCACACCGTCTCCTATTCGACCGTCACCGCCGTCAATGATCCCACAGGCCTCTATCTGCAGGACGGACAACCCGCACAGGCCCTGGCCGAAGGTGAACTCTACCTAAACGCCTGGACGGCGGCGCAACTAAACGCGGCCCCCGGCGACTCCGTCGCCTTGGCCTATTATGTGGTCGGCCCCCGCGAAGAATTGACAACCGCAACTGCCCACTTCCGATTAAAAGGCATCGTCGCGATGCGCGAACTAGCCGTCGATCGGACACTCACCCCCGCATACCCCGGTTTGCAGGACGAAGAAGACATCTCCGCCTGGGACGCGCCATTCCCCATCGACATGGGCAAAATACAGCCGCGAGACGAGGCCTATTGGGACCGCTACGGCGCCTCTCCCAAGGCCTTTGTCTCCGGCAAAACCGGCCAGCGCCTCTGGCGCAGCAAACACGGCGAGGCAACCGCCTTGCGCTTCTACCCGCTCGTAGAAGGCGACCTTGTCACCGACTGGCGCGGTCTGCGAGAAAACCTCTTGCAACACTTGTCTCCCGAATCGGCCGGTTTTTCCTTCCGCCCCGTCCGTCAACAGGCTATTGAAGCTTCGGCCGGCGCCACCGACTTCAGCGGGCTGTTTATCGGTTTCAGCCTTTTTCTAATCGCCGCCGCCGCACTCTTATTGCTCCTGCTCTGCAGGTTCGGCCTCGAACAAAGGGCACGCGAGGCCGGCCTGCTGCTGGCCACCGGCTATCCGCTTGCCGCCGTCCGCCGCCGCTTCTTCAACGAAGGCCTCGCCTTGACCGGCCTCGGCGCACTACTCGGTCTGGCCGGTGCACAACTCTACGCCTATCTGCTATTATTCGGCCTGCGCACCTGGTGGTTGCCAGCGATCGGCACCCCCTTCCTGCAACTGCACAGCAATTTCTCGAGCCTGGGCCTGGGTTATCTCACCACCTTGCTGCTCGTCGCGCTCACCATCCGACGCACCATAAGCCGCTTCCATACAATACCCGCCCGCGCGCTGCTCGCCGGCACTCTCAACTCCGCACAACAACGACAACATAATCGCTCGACAAAACTGGCTGCAGTCGGCTTATTCTTCGCCTTGGCCTTAAGTGCTCTTGCCACAACAACCGAAGCCGCTACAACCGCGGCCCTTTTCTTTGGCAGTGGCGCCACCGCACTGTTAGCGCTTTTAGCCCTATTCTCCTCCTGGCTACACACCGCCAAACACCGCGAGCTCCGTTCGGGCCTTGCCATCGGTATCCGCAATAGTATCCGCAACCCCAGCCGTAGCGCCCTCAGTACCGCCTTGATCGCCTGTGCCACTTTTGTCATCGTCGCGGTCGGCGCCAACCGTCGCGTCGAATGGCAGGAGGATCCTGGCACCGGCGGCTTCCCCTTACTCGCTGAGGCGGAGATTCCACTGCATCAAGACCTAAATAGCGAGATGGGGCGCTTCGAACTCGGGCTTTCCGCCGACTTCAGCTCGACGCGCTTTTTCCCGATGCGCGTCCTACCCGGCGAGGATATCAGTTGCCTCAATCTCTACCAGCCACAGACGCCCCGCATCTTGGGCATTCCGACCGAACTGATCCAGCGCGGCGGTTTCCCCTTTCAGCAAACGCTAGAACCAACACCTGCCGAAAGCGAGAACCCCTGGCTGTTGCTCAACCGGGACCTCGGTCCAAATATCATCCCGGCCATCGGCGACTTCAATTCAACCCAGTGGATCTTGCACAAGAGCTTGGGCGAAGATGTGATAATAGAAAATGATGCGGGAGAAAAACTGGCGTTGCGGTTGGTGGGGTTATTGCAGGGCAGCCTTTTCCAAGGCGAATTGCTCATCGCCGAGGACCGTTTCACCCGGCATTTTCCTGCGCACAGCGGTTATGGGTATTTTCTCGTCGAAACGAATACACCCGAAACCGTCGCCGTCGCGCTCGAGAAAAACCTCAGTGCCTACGGCTTCGACACCACAACAAGCGCCGCACGCCTCTTGGCCTATCACGCGATCGAGAACACCTACCTCTCGACCTTTCAAACCCTCGGCGGCCTGGGACTCATCCTCGGGACTTGCGGTCTAGGTATACTACTGCTGCGCAATGTGCTCGAACGCAGCGGCGAGTTGGCCACCTTGAGCGCCTGTGGTTTCCGCCGCACCCGCTTAGCCGCCCTATTGCTCTACGAGAATGGCTTTCTGCTGCTCGCCGGCCTCGCGATCGGCATCGCCGCCGCCCTCGTCGCCGTCGCCCCCCGCCTGCTCGCCCCCTCGCCTTTCCCCTGGGCCTCGCTCGGTTTTTCACTGTTGCTAGTCTTAGCCGCAGGCCTACTCGCCAGCCTTATCGCAGTACGCATAGCGCTTCGCCGGCCTTTACTCGGGACTCTAAAAGGCGAATAAGGCGCATCCGAAAAATCGCAGCGGCCCCTTTTACCTCAGCCCGACCCCACTTTCCAGATACACCCTGACATGCGATATGCGCTCGGTAGATCGAGACGATAAACTCGAGACGATAAACTACTCCTGCACGCTTTGCGCGATACAATAAAGATGCGATTCCGTGCGCAGATAAATTCGGCCTTCTGCTATCGCCAACGATGAAAGCGTATAGGCCCCGTCGAGTTCATTGGTCGCCAGCACCTTAAACTCCGGCCCGGCCTGCAACACGGTAGTCACTCCGTCCTCGTTGACCACATAGAGTTTGCCATCGGCCAACACGGGCGAAGCGCTGACCGAGCCCTGTGCCAGGCGTTCCGGCCCCCACACTTTTTCACCAGTCTTGGCGTCGAGACAGGTCGCCCGACCGCGATCGTCAACCATGAAAAACAAACGCCCATCGGTCGTAGCCGAAGGCACATCCGGTCCCCCCGCGCCCTCAAATTTCCAGGCCAGATGGCTCTCGCTGATATCGCCCAACCCGCCGGCGCGAAGGGCCAAGACCGGATTGCGGCGGCTGGTCGCATAGACCATTCCGTCCGCGGTGACCGGCGATCCGACCACCCTGTAATTCGTTTCCTTGTTGGGGTTCAGCCCCCCCGCCCGCCATAACTCTTTTCCCGTCGCCGGATCGTGGCCAGTGACATAGTCGCCACCGGAAATGACGATCTGCATCTGGCCGTCGTGTTCGAGCAAGGTTGGCGTGGTATAGGCATCTGGCGATTCGCCCACCGCGTCAGTCGCCCGCTCCCGATGCCACAGCACCTCGCCCGTCGCCGCCTTGAAGGCGACCAGATAGGAGGGGTCGTCGGTATTCATTCCGTGTAGCACTTCGACGAAAAGCACGCCATCGTAGAGCAAAGGCGAAGAGGCATAGCCCCACATCAGGCCAAAAGCGCCGTGCTGCTCTTGCAAGCTATAATGCCACAATTCCTCCCCTTCCACATCATAGGCCTTGATCATGCCTGTGCCCGCAACAGCGATCACCACTTCGCCATTGGTTACCGGAGAAGGCGAGGTATTGTTGTGCTTCATCCAATAGGCATTGCCCTCGTCGAGGGTGCGTTGCCACAAGACGCTGCCATCGACCGCCGACAGACAGCCCAGTAACAACTGTTCGCCGCCCTGGATCTCCTCACCCGCATTCGGCGAAGTCAGAAAAATGCGGTCACCCCAGACCACCGGCGTACCCCCGCTCCAAGAGGGCAACTTCTT
>DQLG01000370.1 GCA_015660315.1 Candidatus Latescibacterota bacterium | reverse complement strand
TGGGGCCAAGGCGGTCATACGCTGTTTATGACGGCGGGCACTTCGGGTGTTTCGATGATCCCCAGGAATTCGCCGTTTGCGGTGTGGACCCAGATGCCGAGGGCGTTGGTGGTGTAGATATTGTTGCTGGTCGTTTTTTAGGCCGTCGGGCAAGCGGGCGGTGCAGGGTATTGAGCGCGGCGGTGTCTTGCGCGTGCTGGTGATTTTATGGCAAATGCGTCCGTATGACGTAGAGTCCAGGACCTTCTGCTTGTTCGGGAGAGAGGTCGTAAAACAGGGTCGCTAGCGTTTCGTCGTCGATCTGTATTGTGCGCGGCCAACCGCGGCCGCCGATTCGCCGTCCGGGATTGTAGATTTCTATGGGGCATTCGAAGTCCCAGGTCCGGCCGTCATCGCGCGAAATGACCATTTCGTAGCTGAACTCCCCATCGACGCCGACGCCGTAGACGATATAGGTCAGCACAACCCAGCCATTGGTTAGGAGGGTCAGGTCGTAACCCGCGACGCCGAAGTGCGGGAAGACGCCCAGCGCGGTCCAGGTGTTGCCGTCGTCGGTAGAGCGCAATCCGTCGACCATGTTGCCGGGCTGGCCGACCGGGACCGGTGCTTCCGTTTGCGGCGCGCCGCTGATAAGCGTGCCCTCGGCCGTGCGGACGATGGGGACCATGCCGTGGTTGCGCCCATCGCCGAAGGGGGTGAGGGTGTCGGTGGCGGTATTGTAGAGCACGGTGCGGTCGTAGAAGGGGCAGAGCCATTCGTTCGCCGACCATTCGATCAGCGCGTGGCGGATGCAGGCAGAATTGCTGCGGTTGGCAATGGGATAACTGTGAGGTGTAGACCAGGTGCGGCCCTCGTCGTCGCTGAGCGAGAATTGTGGCTCGCGCCAGAGCGTGCCTTGCGGATCGCGATAGCATGCCCAGTTGAGCAGAATGCGTCCGTCGGCGAGTACTGTCAGCGAGCCGGGGTAGATCGAACAGTTGCAGATCGCGGCGATGGGTTCGGGGGCGGTCCAGTTGAAGCCGCCATCTGTCGAACGGCAGAGCAGCAGCTCTTTGCCGCCGCCGCCTTCTATATTGTAGACGGCGAGCAGGTCGCCACATTGCGTCTTGCAGAATGAGGGGTGGACGTGGCCGTCGATGACGTGGGTTATGCGAATCGGTGCAGTGGCTTTAGACATGTTGCAGCTCCGTGGGACAGTCCGTTCGAGGGTATTCTCTTCGCTCATGTCGCTGAACTCTTAGAGTTCGCGGCCTTCGGCAACTCGTGGCACATCCCAGACCACTATGATTATACGCTCGAATAGACCTCCGGCAAGTTATGAAAGTATACAGGGGTGCTGTAAGATAATAGATAATGAGCTGGGATAGAATGCCCCATAAGTAGCAGAATCTGAGGCGGCATAACAAACCGAACTTGGTGCATAAGGCTTCAAATACTTTAATTGTAGGCCTAATGAAATTGCTCCCAAGTTTCCGGGGCCCAGTCGCGGGGGGCGACGAAGGATGTTTTTCTGGGTGGTTGTGGGGTAAAGGGCCTGGCTGGAAAGGGCCGCGGGAGTGGTCGCGCCATCGACCCGAGGGTCGACGGCCGGGGGCTAAAAATACCCGGGGCTCGTACGCCGCGACCGGACCGTTCGCATTCAGTTTGAGCGGGTTTGCAGATGTAGAACAGGGCTTTATGACCAAAAACTAAGCTGTCGTAAAGCTATTTATAGTGTAGCAGGGTTTGCAGGTTTACTCTTAGCGACGATGGATCAACCATGAAATTGCGCATCAGCCTCGTAGTCTTGTCCCTGATTTTGAGCACGTTGATCGGCTTTTCGTTTTCGCAACGATTGGATCGTCAGGCCGATGGCGCCGAAAAGGATCGCTTGCTCATCGGTTTGTCAATGGACACGCTGAAGGAAGCGCGTTGGCAACGAGACCGCGATTTTCTCGTCGCGCGGGCCGAATCGTTGGGGGCGAGCGTGTTGGTGCAGTCGGCCAATAGCGATGACACCCGACAGATACAGGATATCCAGGCATTGCTCAGCTCCAAAGTCGATGTGTTGGTGATCGTGCCGCACAACGGCAAGGCGATGGCCAAGGCGGTGAAGATGGCGCATGAGGCGGATATACCGGTGATCGCCTATGATCGCCTGATTACCGACTGCGACCTCGATCTATATATCTCGTTCGACAATCTGCGCGTCGGGGAAATGCAGGCGCAATACCTCGTGGACACGTTGCCGATAGATCGCAAGAGTCGGCTCGTGCGGATCTACGGGGCGAAGACTGACCACAATGCGGTATTGTTCAAACAGGGGCAGGACAATATCCTCGCACCACATATCGCCAGCGGGCGCATCGAGGTGGTGCACGAGGATTGGGCGGAAAATTGGAAGCCGGAAATGGCCAAGAAGATCACCAACGCCGCCATCACCAACCACGGCGCGACCTTTGACGCGATCCTGGCTTCCAACGACGGGACGGCCGGTGGGGCGATTCAGGCGTTGCTCGAAGAAGGCTTAGACGGCAAGGTCGTGGTGACGGGGCAAGACGCTGATCTTGTGGCTTGCCAGCGCATCGCCGCTGGAACCCAGGCGATGAGTATTTACAAACCGATAAAGAATTTGGCGAATAGGGTCGCCGAGATCGCTGTCGCGATGGCACGTGGCAAGCCGGTTATCGCCCGCAAGGGCGTGCACAATAATCAGGTCGAGGTGCCTTCGGTGATGTTGGAGGTTACTGTGGTGACCAAGGACAATTTGCGGGAGACGGTGATCGCCGACGGATTTCACGCGCAGGAGGACGTCTACCGCAATGTCCCTGACTCGGACAGGAAATGACGCGATGAGCGAAAGGGTGCTTGAGGTTCGGGGGCTGAGCAAGCGTTTCCCCGGCGTGATCGCGCTCGACGCGGTATCGTTCGATCTAGTGGCGGGCGAGGTGCACGGGCTGTGCGGTGAGAACGGGGCGGGCAAATCGACACTGATCAAGGTGCTTGCGGGCATCCACGCGAGCGGCAGTTATGAAGGTCAGGTGCTTGTCGGTGGGCGGCCGGTGGCTTTTCGTTCGATTGCCGACGCCGAGGCGGCGGGCATTGCGGTGATTTACCAGGAGTTGGCCCTGATCGGTGCGATGACCGTGGCCGAGAATGTCTTTTTGGGCGCGGAGCCGAGGCGTGGCGCCCTGATAGACTGGCATAAGATGTACGCCGATACGCGCGAGTTGTTGCGTGACTACGATCTGACCTTGGATCCGACGGCGCGGGTAGCCGATCTGGGCGTCGGACAGCAGCAATTGGTCGAGATCGTCAAGGCGCTGGCCAAAAACTCCAAGATCCTGCTGCTCGATGAGCCGACCGCGGCGCTGACCGAAGCCGAGGTAGAACGCCTGTTGCATATTGTAGGGGGGTTGCGGCAACGCGGGATCACCTGCGTGTATATATCGCACAAGCTCGACGAGGTCTTCCAGATCGCCGACCGAATAACGGTCCTGCGCGACGGGGAAGGTGTCTGCACACTGGCGGCGGACGAGACGGGCAAAGACGAGGTTATCCGACATATGGTGGGCCGGGAGATCGTCGATTTTTATCCGCGCGAACGGACCGAGCCGGGTGCGCTGTTGTTAAAGGTGGAAGGGCTGTCGGTGGCGGTGGAGGGGGTGGAGGTCCTGCGGGATATCAGTTTCGCGGTGCGGGCGGGAGAGGTCTTGGGGTTGGGTG